>DNHM01000405.1:0-3993 GCA_003485885.1 Acidimicrobiaceae bacterium | reverse complement strand
CCGCCGTCGAGCGGAAGTATCTTCGAGACAACGCCCGCCGCGTGCTCGACCTGTAATGTCGGATCAATGTTGCGCCAGGAAGAACGTATTCAGGCCGCTCGGGCCGCTGTCGACTATGTGACAAGCCGTCCGTCAGACCAGCTCGTCGTGGCCGTGCCGAATTGTCCGGGATGGACGGTGTACAACGCCGCCGTGCACATCTGCCGCGCCGCTGTCTTCTGGGAGTACATGATGGCGTACCCACCTACCGACACAGACGCTCGCAGTAAGGCTCTTCGAAGGGTCACTGAGTTGCCAACTGGCGTCGAACCAGCCGAGTTAGCCAGCTGGGCTCATCGAGCGCTCGATCAGATGGCCACCGACGACCCAACACCGGTGTACTTCTCAATGACCGGAGGTGCAGGGACCGCAGCATTGTGGGCCTGGCACGCTGCGTCGGAGATCGGGATACACCGGCTCGACGTTGAAGCAGCACTGAACCACCCCCATCAGATCACAGACGCCGAAGCACTCGACTCCGCTTTATACGCCGCCGAGTACTTCATGCCAGCGCTGCGCGTCGATGCCAGCGAAGACCCGGGCGAGGTAACGATGGAACTCCTGGCCGACACCGGCGGTTTGGTGGGAAGTGCGGTCATTGGATCCGCGTCCGCTCATCGGGTCACGATGCGCGGCCCATCGGCTCAGGTCCTGTTGGCCATCTGGGGTCGACCCCATGAACACGTCGTCGTATCGTCGGGCGACCCGGCTGTCCTGGAGGCATGGCAAGCGCTCCCGGGCAAAGTCAAACAGTTCGGGACCTGGACGTAAGGTCTGGAAAGGCTCGAACCAGCCCATTTGGGCACCGGTTTGCGGCAAACCTACGTTGGAGACATGGAATCACTACAACTCGCTCGCAGCATGCGGGGTTCGATCGGCATGCTGGCAATGGAATGGTTAATGGCACCGTCCACCAACGAAAAAGCGGTCGCTGCCGGGATGTCCGACGATTCGAACGCTGCCTATGCCGTCGGTCGTCTCGGCGTGCTCGGCGATTGCCCGCCGGACAATGTCGTGGCGGCTGCTTTCTTCTGGGAGCCCGACCATATGCGAGACATGGTCAAGCGAGGGCGAGCCGTCACGGCTCCGGCCGATGGCGCAGCTGTGTATGCACAGATCTGCCAAGACTGGGGCGAGGAACGATTGGAAGGTTTCGACGGTGTGGAACGACTGGGTGAACTTGCCGAACGAGTCGTTACCGCCGCTAGTCCGCTTGGAGCCCCTACCTTTGTTGGCTGGCGTGACCAGCCGCTGCCCGCCAGCGGAGCATCACGCACTTTCCAGCTGTGTCAGACGCTACGCGAGCTGCGCTTCGGTCGTCACTGCGTAGCGGTGCAGGCGCTTGGCATGGGACCACTCGAGGCAATCTTGAGTGGTCCAACCGGTGAGTGGAACGCAAAGTTCTTCGGATGGAAGCCCCCGTATCCGGACGTGTCCGGGCTGGGCGATGCGCGCGGAGAGATCGAATCGATGACCGACCGCCTACACGCTCCTGACTTCGATGTCCTGACCAGCGATGAGCGTCAAGAGCTGCGGGACCTCGCCAAAGCAGCCCGAGGCCACGCTGCGGCCCGGGGTGATGCCGTCAATCCGGCTGATCTCGCCAACTCGTAGTCATTGGTGTGGCACACCCGCAGCCTCAATCTCGACGAGTGCATCACAAAACGTGGGACCGCCGCCAAGATCGCCTAGTCGGTCGCTGGTAAGAGCGTTGGCGCCTTGGCCGCCATCGAGCCAACGCCCAAATGGCACCACCACGACGCCAGGCGTGACGGCAGTACTCACGTCGGCCATGCCGCTGACTCGACCGCGCTCATTGAACACGTCGACGCGATCCCCGGAAGCGACGCCCCGCTGAGCAGCATCGTCAGGATGCAGCTCGATCCTCAACTCCGGTTCGGCTCCTCGGAGCACCGGCAGGTCGCCGTAGGAGGAGTTGATGCTGAAATGTCGCTTCAATGTGAGGAGGCGCAGCGGAAAGCGGCGGGCTAGGTCTGGCTGTGATTCTGGGCTTTCGGCGGGTTCGATGAACCTTGGAATGGCTCCGAGACCGAAGGCTTGATCGAAGAGGACCGAAGAGAACTCAAACCGCCCGTCGACCGAACCGGGGAAACCTCCGTGAGCGAACGGAACTTCTCCACCGGGGTGTTGGACTTGAACGAAACCGTCCTGGTCGAGGCTGTCGTAGCCAGCACCCGCAGCCTCGGCAGCGGATCCCGAAAGACAGTGCCGGATCAGTTCGTCGTCAGTCATGGCAAAAAGTGGGTCATCAAGATTCATGCGGGTGGCTAACAATCGGGCAACCTCGCTGTTTGGTTTTGATTCGCCGACGGGGGCAATCGCAGCCCGGTTAAGGCCGATGTAGTTGAATCCCCACGAAGCCACGAGGTCCTCGTGTTCGATCATGGATGGCGCCGGGAGCACGATGTCCGCGTACCGAGCGGTATCGGTCAGAAAGAGATCGTGCACAACGGTGAAGAGATCGGTTCGGGCAAGGCCTGCAAGGACCCTGTTCTGATCGCCCGTGATGACTGCTGGATTCGAGTTCCAGACGAACAGCGCACGAATCGGAGGGTCAAGCGAAGCATCGGTGAGCGCTTGACCGAGTTGAATCATGTTGAACGAACGGGTGGTTAATGGTTCGCCAAGTTCAGGATTGCCGGGGCCCCACATTTTCTCGCGACCGGTCATCGGAATCGTGCGTGCGTTGGCAATACCGCCGCCAAGATGGCGCCAATGACCGGCGAGTGCCGGCAGGCACTGCAGTGCCCGGACCGCCATGCCTGCGCCAGCAGCGCGCTGCATCCCAACGCCGAATCGGATCACGGCGGGGCTCGCTTGTGCATACCCACGAGCGAAGGCAAGGATCTGTGTCTCGGAGAGCCCCGTGACGTCTGCGACCCTGTCCACTGGCCAGTCGCTGGCGCTCAAAGCGAACGCTTCGTAGCCGCTGGTGTAATCATCGATGTACGCCTGGTCGACGAGACCCTCATCGATCATCACCTTGGCGACACCCAAGGCCAGAGCACCGTCGGTGCCAGGCCGGATCGCCAGATGGTCATCTGCGCGTCGTGCCGTGGCCGAACGGTACGGGTCAACCACAACGAGCCGAGCGCCACGCTTTCGTGCCTCTCGGATCAGATCCCATGTGTGTATCGATGTGGAGACCACATCGATACCCCAGCACACGATCATTTCAGTTTCGGTAACCAACTCGGGGTCAACCTGCATCGCTCCAAGCGCCGCAGTGATCGCCAACGCTTGGCCGCCACAGATCCCACGTTCGAGTTGACTTGCTCCGAGGTGATTAAACAAACCAAACATGGGACCAAACGCCGATAGGACACCCATGTTGCCCAGATAAGAAAATGGCAGAATGGCTTCTGCGCCCGACTCATCAATGATGCCAGTCCATTGCGCACCGATCTCGTCGACCGCCTGTTCCCAAGAGATCGGTTCGAACTCGCCGGCGCCCTTTTTACCCACTCGTCGCAACGGTGTGGTCAGGCGCGCCGGGTCATAGACCCGCTCAAGGTAACGATCAACCTTGGCGCAAAGATGTCGACCCGTGACCGGGTGGCTGTTGTCCGCGCCGATTCCGACTGCGATGCCATCGTCGACAGTCACAAGCGCGGAACACGCATCTGGACAATCATGCGTACACGTAACCCGGATCTGTTGCACCATCTGAACAGCATTCCACACCTCGCCCGCTGCACCGTCAGATGAAACAGACGTAGCCTTGGTTGCTTGATTCCTACGGGCCGGCTGACGTCCGCTAGAACGTTGACATGTCACGACTCGCGGACCCGCAAGCCGAACTCCAGAAGCAGTTCGTGGCGACCGATTCGCTCCAGCCGCTGTCTGCATCCGGATCCATGGGCCGGCGAATTGTTGGTGTCGACCTCGCCCATCAATGGTGAAGAACATGTGTTGCAGCCTCAATTTCGCTAC
>DNHM01000118.1 GCA_003485885.1 Acidimicrobiaceae bacterium | reverse complement strand
CGAAGGCCAACGCGAGGGCAGCGATGCCGAAGGTGAGCGTCAATGTTCGTTCGCTGGCAACCGGTGTGGTGCGCGGAGCTTCGACGAGTCCCTCGGGTCGGAGCGGAATAATGAACCATGCGGCGATGTACACGAGGAACCCGATCCCGGTAATCGCAGCAACGAGCGTGGCTAACCGGACGATAGTCGGGTCGATTCGGAAGAACTCGGCGATGCCTGCTGACACGCCACCGAGCTTGCGGTCATGGCGGGACCTATAGATACGCCGAACCGGCGGTTGGGGGCCATACCCCGGCGGACCTGTCGGTGTCGGGGGCAACTGGCCTGTGGAGCCGGGCAGAGGTCCTGTTGCCTGGTCAGTGGGGTTCTGGTCAGGAGGATAATGGCCGTCACGGCCTGGCTCAGCATCAGCTTCGGTGGGGTCAGGTGCAGCGTTCACCGTGTCACCATCATCAGGCAGACTGGTGTTTGCCTCTGCAAGTACCACCTCGTCACCTGTCTGTTCTACCACTGGAGCGCCATCACCAGGGGCGGGGTCATCAAGGACGGGGTCATCAGTGGCGGTATCGCCGGAGGCGACACCCAGAGGAACGGCCTCGACAGCGTCGACAACGTCGGCAGTCGGGTTGATAGGGACGCCGATGAGATCCTCGACGGGCGACTGGTCATCGGTGTGTTCCGGCAGGTCTTCGGCCGGGCTATCAGCAGGGGGGAAGTTGGTCATAATCCCATGGTGAAGAAGAGACGAGCTCAGCGGTATCGGGATCGCCCCTGACTTATCCCTGAGACCCAGGATTCGCCTCAGGGGTTAACCGGGGTCGTCCCCGACAGGCACATCACGTTTGCCGTGCCACTATGGGGTGGTGAGTTCCCCTGTCGACACGCCCAGTGGGGCCCCGTCCCGTTCCGGTCCAGCGTTCGACGTATGGCAGCTCCCACGGCTCAACCCAGAAGACCGACTGGTGACCGGCACCGCCGCAGGTATCGCCCGAGAAGTCGGTATCGATCCGGCGTACGTCCGGGTGTCGTTTGTGGTGCTCTCGCTCGCTGGCGGGTGGGGCCTTGTGTTGTACGTGGCGGCATGGTTCTTCATGAGTCGACGTTCTCTGTCGGCAGAGCCCTATGTCCCGGTTGACAAGGCCGTGACACCGCAGGTCCGACTGATCGCGTCTGGCATGGTTTTCACCGGTCTGGTGGTGTTGTCGACCGTCTACGGCCTGTCGTTCCTTGGGCCGTTGGTGTGGCCCACGGTATTCATCGGTGCTGCGGTCGCGATCGGGCTTGATCGGAGCCGTCTCGATCGGCTTCGCCCGCTGGGTGACATGCAGAATCGCACCATTGGCACCAGGGTCGTACTTGGTCTGGCGCTGTTGTTCGCTGGTGTGATCAGCGCGTCGTTTGTGAGTTTGAGTTTCTGGCAGGCCATTGGCGGCATCGGTGTTGCCGCTCTGGTGCTGCTCGGGGCAGGCATCGTGTTCGCTCCTGTCATCAGCAGCCTTGGTGCCGACTTGATGGCCGAACGACGCCGGCGGATCCGCAGCGAAGAACGAGCCGATATGGCTGCGCACCTGCACGATTCGGTGTTGCAGACGCTCACGCTTATCCAGAAACGTTCACACGACGCAAGCGTGGTCAGCCTGGCCCGCCGCCAGGAACGAGAACTACGCACCTGGCTGTTCGATGACAAGGCCATGCACCCGAATCTCGGGTTCCGTGCTGGCCTCGAAGCAGCCATGGCTGATGTCGAAGACAGGTACCAACTGCCGCTTGAAGTCGTGGTTGTTGGCGACTGCCCGACCGACGACGATGTGGCTGCGTTGTTACAGGCGACACGAGAGGCTGCGTCGAATGCGGCGACCCATTCAGGAGCTGCTCGCATCGACGTGTTTGCCGAGGTCGGACATGGGGCCATCGAGGTGTTTGTGCGGGACCTTGGTAGGGGGTTTGACCCAGCCGATGTCGACACTGACCGAGCCGGCGTCCGAGACTCGATCATCGGGCGGATGGAACGCCATGGTGGCACCGCCGAAGTACACAGCAACACTGGGCAAGGCACCGAAGTCGAACTACGCATGCCGCGCCGTCAAGCCACGAACCCTGACGAAGTGGAGACCTTCTGATGACCGAACCAATTCGTGTGGTGCTGGTCGACGATCACGCGCTCGTGCGTGCAGGGGTGAGAGCCGAGATTGGCGATCACGTCAACGTTGTAGGCGAAGCCGACGATGTCGAAGGAGCGATCGACGTCATCTGTGCGCTCAAACCCGATGTTGTCCTGCTCGATGTCCATCTGCCGGGCGGCGATGGGCCAGCGGTTATCGAAGGTGTCAAGCGGGCCAACGTCGAGACCTGCTTCCTGGCACTGTCGGTGTCGGACGCAGCCGAAGACGTCATCGCCGTGATCCGCTCCGGCGCTCGGGGGTATGTGACCAAGGCGATCGACGGTTCTGAACTCATCGATGCAATCACACGAGTCGCCGCTGGCGACGCAGTGTTCTCGCCCCGACTCGCAGGGTTCGTCCTCGATGCGTTTGCCGGTCAGATCCCGGCTGCCGAGATCGACCCTGAGCTCGATCAGCTCACCAACCGGGAACAAGAAGTGCTTCGGTTGCTTGCACGCGGGTACGCCTACAAAGAAGTCGCATCCCGGCTTACTATCTCGGTGAAGACGGTCGAAACTCATGCGTCGTCGGTGTTACGCAAACTGCAACTGTCGAACCGGCACGAACTCAGTCGTTGGGCAGCACATCGCCGCTTGATCTAAAACTGAAGGGTCCGCCACCAGAGAGACCTACTGCGTATGTCCGACCAAGAACAGCCCGTGCTCTATGAGAAGACGGGGCATGTCGTCACAATTACCTACAACCGGCCAGAGCGACGCAACGCTATCAACGGAGCGATGCGCGACGAACTCAACGCTGCCTGGTTGCGCTTCCGAGACGACGAGGACGCCTGGGTGGCAATCATGACGGGAGCAGGAACCGTCTTCTGTGGTGGTGCTGACCTCAAAGATGGCACAGGCGCAACCGGCACCTTTGCAGGCACATATTGGGAGAAACCCACAGTGAACAGTTTCGAAAGCGGGCTTGAGCTGTTTAAGCCGGTCATCGCTGCGGTGAACGGGCCCTGCGTCGGCTACGGATTGACCGGCGTAAGTTTTGCCGATTTCGCGATTGCCAGCGATCGAGCAACGTTCTCGTATCCAGAAGTACGCATCGGTATCCCGACAATCGTTGGGTCGATTCGACTGCCTCGACGACTGAATTGGTCCGATGCCATGGAACTTCTGATGATCGGTGAACCAATCAGTGCTGAACGAGCCAAGGAAATGGGTTTGGTGTGGAAGGTCGTCGATCACGATGTTCTGATGGTCGAGGCGCGGGCACTGGCCGACAGGCTGGTCATGTCGGCCCCAATCGCCAGTCGCGTCGTCAAAGAAGTCGCAACACGAACCCGTGACATGGGCTGGACCGAGTCGGTCCGTTTCGGTGAGACGATGCGCATCGTTGCCAACCAGATGGACGACGCTAAGGAAGGCCTGGCGTCGTTCCGTGAGAAACGCCCACCGGAATGGAAAGGCAAGTGATCGCCCACATCGCGCGCACCTGCAGGGTCAGACCCCAGATGTGAGCGCCTGGAGGTTTGCCCGGATTGCACGATGGTCCGAGCCCATCTCTGGCAGGACCTGGGACCTGAGCACCTCGACCTGGCTGCTGACCAAGAGATGGTCGATCTGGCTATGGGGCCGTTTCGCTGGAAAGGTACGGCCTCGGACCGCAGAACGTAGTGGCGTGGTGTCGCGTCGCACGACGGGCCCCCACATGTTGAGGTCGCCGACGACGATGTCGTTGTTGGCCGCTGTCACCTTGAGTTCGCGTCGCTCCCGCATCCATGCACGAGGTGTCGTGGACCGGACCAGATGGATCCCGTAGAGATGGGCAGCAGCGATGGTGAGCCCGGAGTCGACCAGTTCCGCTCGCACGATCGCACGCTGCCCGAAATTGCCAAATTGCGGCATGATCTGCGGTGGAAGCGGCCGAGTAGGGATCCTCGTGAGCATGACCATGCGCCACGGCACGGTTTCGCGTTTGCGGCTGGGGCGATCTGCTACCCATTGATGGAGGTCATAATCCAGCCTTTCGGCCAGTTCCTCGGCCCACATGGCCTTAGGTTGGCCAAAACGCCACGCTTCTGGCAGCACCAGTACGTCGGCGTCGAGGGCCTCAAGATCATCTTCGATACGTAGATTAGGTGTCCACGCTCGGCGGTTTGCGGTGTGATGCAGACCTTGGAAGATGTTCCAAGACACGATTGTGAATGGCTTGCTCACGCAGCGAAGGTAGTCCGTTTCGAGCGCACGGCGGCGACAGTGCCGGTATTCACGCTTGACCCCACATCACTTCACGTAGACTTCGCCGCCATGGAAGCCCGTGACCTACGCAAAGCGTTCCGAGACTATTTCGTGTCCAAGGACCACACCGCGGTCGAGAGTGCGAGTTTGATTCCACATGACCCCACCGTGATGTTCACGGTCGCGGGCATGGTGCCGTTCAAGCCGTACTTCGTCGGTGAAGAGACCCCTCCGTACAAACGTGCAGTCACTGTGCAGAAGTGCGCCCGAGCCGGCGGTAAACACAACGACCTCGACGAAATTGGTCGCACCAAACGCCATCTCACCTTCTTCGAGATGATGGGAAACTTCAGCTTCGGTGACTACTTCAAGACCGACGCCATCCCTTTTGCTTGGGAGTTCACAACCGAGGTACTGGGTCTTGACCCTGAACACCTCTGGGTCACGGTGCACCTGAGCGACGACGAGGCTGAACAGATCTGGATCGACGAGGTCGGCGTGCGCCCCGAGCGGGTGCAGCGACTCGACGAAGACAACTATTGGAAGATGGCAGACACCGGCCCCAACGGTCCATGTTCTGAGCTGTTCATCGACAAGGGCGCTGCCTTTGGAGCCGATGGAGGCCCCGCCCATGGCGGCGACGAGCGCTTCCTAGAGTTCTGGAACCTGGTGTTCATGCAGTATGACACCAAGGAAAGTGGCGAGAAGGTCCTTCTTCCCGCACCAAGCATCGATACCGGAGCTGGCCTCGAACGTATTCTCACCCTGCTGCAGGGTGTCGACTCGGTGTTTGAGATCGACGAGATGAAACGTCTGGTCGACAAGGCCTGCGATCTGTCCGGTCTGGTCTATGGCAAGGACGAAGCTCGCGACGTATCGGCCCGCATTCTGGCTGAGCACAGCCGGGCCATGACCTTCCTGATAAGCGATGGCGTTTTCCCCAACAACGAAGGACGGGGTTATGTACTGCGCCGCATCATGCGTCGTGCCATCCGCCATGCCTACATGCTTGGTGTCGACGACCTGATCACGCCCCACCTCGTCGACGAAGTTGTCGCCATCATGGGCAGCGACTATCCGGAAATCGTCGAGAACCATGAGTTGGTGACCGGCATTGTCGTGCGAGAAGAAGAAAGTTTCCGCAAGACCCTCAAACAGGGTTCGATCATGCTCGATGCCGAACTCGATGGGCTCGAAACCGGACAAAAACTCTCCGGCGCCACTGCCTTCCAGCTCCATGACACGTTCGGGTTCCCGCTCGAGGTCACCGAGGAAATTGCTGCAGAGCGCGACGTCGTCGTGAACACCGAAGAGTTCGAGACCCATATGGGCGAACAGCGTGATCGCGCTCGAGCTGACCAGAAGGCCAAGAGCGGCGCTGGCGACGATGTAAGCCAGTTCGTTTCCTTGGTCGATGAACACGGCCCGACCGAGTTCACTGGCCGCCACGAACACGAATCAACCGCCACGGTGCTGGCGGTCACCGACGCTGGTGTGGTGCTTGATCGCACGCCGTTCTACGCCGCATCCGGTGGCCAGATCGGCGATACCGGATTCGTTACTGGTGCAATGGGTCCGCTCGACATTACCGACACGACCTATGTGGTCCCCGGGCTTCACCTCCACCATGCAGAACATGCATCGTCCAAGCTGCATGTGGGCGACACCGTGACCGTGACCATCGACGGCGACCGTCGTGCCTCAATTATGCGGAATCACACCGGTACCCACCTGCTCCATGCTGCGCTCCGCGAGATTCTTGGCGACCATGTGAAACAGCAAGGTTCGTGGGTTGGCCCTGACCGGCTTCGGTTCGACTTCAGTCACTACGACGCGGTCACGCCCGAACAGATGGCACAGATCGAAGACTTCGTGAATGCCGAAGTACTGGCGAACCCGGACACCAGCCATGAAGAAATGTCGATGGACGATGCCAAGGACAAGGGCGCCATTGCGTTCTTCGGCGACAAATACGGCGATGTCGTACGCGTGCTCGAGGCTGGCCCGAAGTCCGTCGAACTCTGCGGCGGCACCCATGTGCATCGCCTGGGCGATATCGGACCGATGAAGATTCTGTCCGAAGGATCGATCGGTTCAAGCGTTCGTCGCATCGAGGCTGTGACAGGTACTGGACCAATCGAACGGCTCCGCGAGGAAGAAACCCGCATCGCTCAGATGGCAGATGTCTTGGGCGTGCCAATTCCTGAAGTCGTCGATGGAGCAAACAAGCGCGTGGCCGAGATCAAGGCGCTGCGATCCGAGATCGCCGACCTGCGGCGCCAGCTCGCGGTTGGCCAGTCCGGCACGCTCGCTGCTAAAGCAGTCGACGGCGTCGTCGTGGAGCGGGTCGAAGGACTCGACCGAGACGGTGTTCGCGATCTTGCCGTAGCAATCCGAGACACCGATGGTGTCGATGTTGTCGTGCTCGGGTGCGCTCCCGAAGGTGGCGGCGTCACCCTGGTGGCCGCTGCGAGCGCCGATGGCCCTTTCAGCGCAGGCGAACTCATCGCCGATGCCGCCAAGCTCATCAAGGGTGGCGGCGGCAAAGGTGCTGACCTGGCAGTTGCCGGTGGCAAGGATCCTGAAGGACTCGACGCAGCCCTCGAGACCGCTCATCAAGCAGCGCTATCAGTCCTTGCGTAGATCCGGCGTGGCCCAATCCACTGTGCACCTGGGGTCTGACCCCCGGTGCACAGGTAGGAAGATGGACCGCGCATGACTGAGAACTCGCGAATGGCTGAGAACTATGGTCGCGTGATTGGCGTGGACCTTGGTGATTCGCGTGTCGGGATTGCGCTGAGCAATCCAGATCGCACATTGGCGAGCCCACTTGAGGTCCTCAAACGAACCGGCAATCTACATCGTGACATCGCCAAAATTGTCGACGAGTGGGAAGCCACGGTTGTTGTTGTCGGCCTGCCGTTGTCGCTCGACGGGTCGATGGGACCTGCCGCGAAGAAGGCGGTAAAGGAAGTTACACGGATGGGTGCCACCCTGCGGGTACCTATCGAGACCTACGATGAACGGCTGACAACCGTCACCGCCGAACGATTGATGACCGATGCTGGGCTCGATAGCCGAAACCAGCGCAAAGTCGTCGACAAGATCGCTGCTGCGATCATGCTGCAGGCGNNTGGCTCGATCGCCAGGCGCACATCTACAGCGAACATGACTGACCTCACCACAACCGATTCGGACGCATCTCGCGGTGGTCAACAGCGCGCGCACCCCGGCCCCGACTTCGATCCCATGCTCCCCACCGGCGCCGTTCCGCCACGGGGAGGTATCGACCCGCTCTCGCCCGACTTCCACGACCCAAACTACGACCCTGAAGAGTGGGAGCGTCTTCCGCGGCGCACCACGTTTGGTTTTCGCCTTGGTGTCATCGCTCTCATCGTGCTGCTGGGCGGGGCGTTTCTCTACTCGCGTGCCAACGCATGGTTGGACAGCCAAATCGATCCACCAGGGTTGCAGGGTGACCGACTGGTACTTGAGGTTCCATCAGGCGCAACCGATAGTGATGTCATGCGGATCCTGGCCGATGCGGGGATCATCTCGAATTCGACCGTGGCGCAGTATTGGATCCGGGCGAACGAGGTCGGCGAGTTCCAGGCTGGTGACTACGAGTTCCGCGAGAACAGCTCCTTCGACGAGGCCGTCGCCGTGTTGCGAGCCGGTCCGCTTCCGCCGGTCTTCAAACGGTTGACGCTCCCCGAAGGCCTGTGGAGTGGCGATATGCGTAATGTCATGCTGGACAACCTGGCGCTGCTCGACCCGGGAGATCTCGACGAGGCCATGAATAACGGCCAGATTCGTAGCCAGTTTCAGCCTGTTGGTGAACAATCACTCGAAGGGCTCATGTTCCCGGCTACCTATCAGATCGGCGAAGACGAATCGGCGAACGAACGGGCCATGGTCCAGCGGCTGGTGAACACCATGGACACAGTCCTCATTGAGCTTGGTGTTGACCAAGGACTGCGACTCGAGAATGGCCTCGAACTCTCACCGTATGAATTGATCATCGTCGCATCGATGATCGAAGAAGAAGCCAAACTCGACGAAGACCGGGCCAAGATCGCCCGCGTCATCTACAACCGCCTCATCGATGGCGAGGCCCTCGGCATCGACGCAACCACCATCTACGGCGTGCACCTCGAACGGTGCGCCGAGGACTTCCGATGTTCGAATCCCAGCACTGGTTTCAGCTGGTATGACCCCGAGTTGTTCCAATCACAGCTTGACGACACAACCGCCCCGTACAACTCACGAGTGGTGCCTGGTTTGCCACCAACGCCGATCTCGTCGCCAGGCCGCGCATCGCTCAGTGCTGCTCTCAATCCCGAACCGGGTCCATGGAAGTGGTACGTGCTCATCGACACCGACGGTCGACACTTCTTCACCGACAGTTTCGCTGAGTTCGAACAAGCAGCAGCTGAAGCCCGCGCCAACGGCGTCTTCTGACCTCTATGGCACTAAACATCACCGGGACCACTCGGTTAGCAGCCGTT
>DNHM01000234.1 GCA_003485885.1 Acidimicrobiaceae bacterium | reverse complement strand
AGGTAGTGCAGACTTCCGTCGGCCATCTCACCGCCTCGAACAATCGTGTCGCCAGCCGCTGCAGCTCGTTCGACAAACCCATGGACATTCGCCCGATGATCGGGGTGCACCAGTGGCCCAATATCGGTGCCGTCGTCGCGAGGGTCACCAAGCACAAGCGCATCGACATGAGCGTGAAACTTGGTCAGGAACTCCTCGCGGATTGACGCTTCGACCAGAAGCCGGGTGCCAGCAAGGCAGACCTGACCCGAGTCATCGAACTGCCATGCTGCTCGGTGGGCTGCAGCATCGATATCGGCATCGGCGAAGACGATCAGAGGGCCTTTGCCACCGAGCTCGGCGGTAAACGGAACGAGGTCCGTTGCGGCCGCCCGGCCAATGATTCGACCTGTTTCCGGTGAGCCGGTGAACGTGATGCGTTTCACACCGGGGTTCGCGACCAGTGCTGCGCCGACCTCTTCGCCAACACCTTGCACCAGGTTGTAGGAGCCGGGCGGGAAGCCAGCTAGAACCGCGAGCTCCGCCAGCAATGCTGCAGACAGCGGCGACCACTCGGCCGGCTTGTGGATCACGCTGTTTCCCGCAGCAAGTGCCGGGGCCAGCTTCCAGGTGCTGAGCATGAACGGTGCGTTCCACGGGGTGATCACGACTGCCGGTCCTGCGGGCATACGTTGCACCAGGTTGCGCATGTTCTTGGCGTCCCAGGTGCGTTCTTCGTGGGCCACGATCAGATCGGCGTAGAGCCGGAAATTCACTGCGCCCCGAGCGACGAGTCGGTTCTTCATCGACTCGTACATGAAACCCATGTCGAGTGATTCGACCATGGCGATCTCGTCGTTGTTCGCCTCGATCAGATCAGCCATGGTGTGCATGACCGCTGCACGTTCAGCCACCGAATAGTTGCCCCACACGGCAAACCCAGCACTGGCAGCTTCGACCGCGGCGTCGGCGGTGGTTTGGTCGCCACGAGCGACGTTGGCCAGAACTCCCCCATCCCAATCGAGCGGTGATCGGGATTCGAACGTGGTCGGTGAGCCGACCCATTCACCACCGATCAGATGATCGACGGGCACAGCGGTGCCACCCACATCGGCGATTCGCATCAGGCGTCGTCGCCGTCGGTTGCACCATCCGTGTCGTCGACCTTGGAGATGTAGTGTTTGGCGCCTGGACCCAACGGGGAACGAATGCCCCGGAACTCCCAATCGCCGCCTTGTGCAGTGGACATCACTTCTTCAGATTCACTCGGTTGAGCGCCAACATCGGTGCGAATTGGGGTCGGCCCGGTAACGATCGTGTTGGTGAGTGCGCCTAGGCCCTCGACCTCGACGGTCACGACATCGCCGGGGTACACCGTACGAGAGTTCGCGGGTGTGCCGGAGAGCAAGATGTCGCCCGGCACCAGGGTGATCGTGCGGGCTATGTCAGCAACGATGTAGTGCATGTCCCACTCCATCTCATCGGTCGAAGCATCTTGTTTCACTTCGCCGTTGACCAACGTGCGGATCTGTTTGCCTCGAAAGTCCCAATCGGTGACCAGCCCCGGCCCAACCGGACACAACGTGTCGCTACCTTTCACCCGCAACATGGAGCCGGCGTCGGTGTCTCGGAAATCGTGCAGGCCATAGTCGTTCGACACGCTGTACCCAGCGATGTACTCGCCCGCCTCAGCTGGCGAAATGTTGCGGCACGTCTTGCCGATAACGATGGCAATCTCGCCCTCGAAGTTGAGCCACTCACATTCGGCGGGCCGGACCACATTGGACCCATGACCGGTCAACGCGGTGATCGGTTTGTGGAAGTACGTCGGTGCTGCTGGCAGCTTGGTCATGAACTCGTTGACCCGGCTGCGGTAGTTCAGGTGAATGCAGATGATCTTGGTTGGTTCGACGGGAGCCAGGTGAGTCGCTGCGTCGATCGCGACCGATCGTCCGTCGCCGGCGATCAGCATGTCGCCGTCGCGGCGAACCTCGGTCGGATAACCATCGAGCAGAATGCGTCGAATCTCAGCCATGGGGGGACACCTCTCGTAGATGGGTCAAAGTAGTTTGGTACCAAACGTTCGTCAACCCAAGCAACTACTCGCTTATCGCCTATCTTGAGCAGCGACCATGAGTTCCAAGAAATCTTCCGTGCAATCCGATGTCCTTCTCGACGCCGAACGCGACGTCCAGGCACGTCTGGGCGACCGCCCGCTCGACTTTGATTCGCTCGATGCAATCTCCAACATCTATCGAGCAGCAGCAGCAGTGCGCCAACGAGCTGAGCGAGAAGTACTGAGCGACTACAACCTGTCTTTTGGTGGCTTCACCATCTTGTGGGTCCTGTGGGTGTGGGACGAGATGGAAGCGGCCCGACTCGCCCACGAATGCAATCTGGCAAAGGGCACGCTCACCGGAATGGTTACCACACTCGAGAAACAAGGCCTGGTTGAGCGCACTCGTGTCGAGTCCGACCGGCGCCGGGTCACCGTCAAACTCACCCCCCAGGGCACCAACACAATCGATGAGTTGTTTCCCCGCTTCAACAAGTTTGAAGGCGCCAT
>DNHM01000491.1:284-2603 GCA_003485885.1 Acidimicrobiaceae bacterium | reverse complement strand
GCTCTCGCATCGCTTCTTCAAAACGTGAGACATCTTCCCGAAACGCTTTCACCCTGTTGCCAAGACCGAGCGCCTTGGTCGCTTCTTTTTCGAGGACAGACCGCTCCGACCGCCCGGAGTAAACCGTCTGAGCAAAAGTCGCCGCCACCGCATTGATATGTAATTAACGGTGCAAAAATCGACCACAGTAACGGTGGTAATTGTTCTGCCGTGTCGGTTTAAAAGCCGACCACGTCTAAGTCTCTAGCATTTCGGAATGCCGGAGGCGGGAGATGTACGGGGTGGATTTATACGGACGCGTTCGGCTGGCTGTTTTGGGCCAGGGGTTGAGCCAACGGGAGGCGGCACGGCGGTTTGGCATTGACCGTGGAACAGTGCGCAAGATGCTGGGACACTCGGTGCCGCCGGGTTATCGCCGGGGGGAAGCACGACATCGCCCGAAGTTAGCGGCGCATATTGGGTTTATCGATCAGATCCTGGCCGATGATTTGGATACGCCGAAGAAGCAGCGTCATACCATCCAACGGATTTACGATCGGTTGCGCGAGGAGCGTGGGTTCGATGGCGGTTATACGACGGTGCGGGATTACGTCCATCCGCGCCGGCTGACGATGCGAGAGGCGTTCGTGCCCCTGGCGCATCCGGCGGGTCATGCGCAAGCCGACTTCGGCGAGGCCTGGGCGGTGGTCGGCGGCACCCAGCGGAAGGTTCACTTCCTGGTGGTGTCGTTGCCGCACAGCGATGCGATCTTCGTGAAGGGGTATCCGGCCGAGACGTCGGAGGCTTTCTGCGATGGTCATGTGGCGGCGTTTGCGTTCTTTGGTGGGGTGCCACGATCGATCCTCTATGACAACACGCGGCTGGCGGTGGCGAAGATCCTCGGCGATGGCACGCGCAAGCGCAGCACGCTGTTTGGGGCTCTGCAATCGCACTATGTGTTCGAGGACCGCTACGGACGCCCTGGCAAGGGTAATGACAAAGGGAAAGTCGAGGGGATGGTTGGCTACGCCCGCCGGGCCTTCATGGTGCCCTATCCACGTGCCCGTGACTTTGCCGAACTCAATGCCCTGTTAGAGGAGCGCTGCCGTGCGCGACAGAACAAGACTCTACGCGGCAACACGACATCGATCGGCGAGCGCCTGGCGGCCGATCAAGCCGCTTTCCAGGGGCTGCCACCGACACCGTTCGACGCTTGCGACAAACGTCCCGGTCGGGTGACCAGCCAGGCTTTGGTCCGTTACAAGAATACAGATTACTCGGTGCCCGTCGCTTATGCCCACCGCGATGTGATGGTGCGGGCTTACGTCGATGAGATTGTCATCACGTCAGGGGCCGAGGAGATCGCCCGCCATCGACGATCCTATGAGGCCGGCGACTTCGTCTTCAACCCGCTGCACTATCTGCCACTGTTGGAACAGAAGGTCGGGGCGCTCGATCAAGCGGCACCTTTGCAAGGCTGGGACTTGCCGACCGAGTTCACCACTCTGCGCCGGTTGCTGGAAGGTCGGTTAAGTCGCAAGAACCGCTGTGCCGCCGGTAAGCGGGAATATGTCCAGGTCCTGCGCCTGATCGAGAGCTTCCCCTTGGCAACGGTCCATGGTGCGGTGCGCGACGCCTTGCGGCTCGGCGCGATCAGCTATGACGCGGTCAAGCATCTGGCGCTATGTCGGATCGAACAGCGGCCGGCGAAGCTGAATCTGGGCGCCTACCCGCATCTGGCGACGACGCATGTGACGACGACGTCGCCCTTCAGCTACATGAGCCTGTTATCGGGAGATCCAGCATGACCACGACCCAAGCGCCCGAGCTTCTGCTCCAGCACCATCTCAAGAAGCTGCGATTGCCAACCGTGCTCAGGGAGTACGAGAAGCAGGCCCGTCAATGCGCCGTCGAGAACGTCGATCATATCCGCTATCTGGCACGCCTGATCGAGTTGGAGTTGATCGACCGCGAAGCGCGCATGGTCGAGCGCCGCATTAAGGTGGCCAGGTTCCCAGCCATAAAAAGCCTGGAGACGTTCGACTTCGATGTCATCCCCACGCTCAACAAGAAGTTGGTCCTTGAGCTGGCCCGCGCCGAGTTCGTCGATCGTTGCGAGAACATCATCGCGCTGGGTCCCAGCGGGGTCGGCAAGACCCATCTCGCCATCGGGATCGGCCTGGCCGCCTGTCAGCATGGCATCAAGACCCGCTTCGCCACCGCCGCCGCCATTGTCCATGAACTGATCGAGGCGCGCGACGAGAAGCGCCTCCTGCGTCTGCAAAAGCAGCTCGCCAGCCATGAGTTATTGATTATCGATGAACTCGGCTTCGTGCCGCT
>DNHM01000491.1:0-154 GCA_003485885.1 Acidimicrobiaceae bacterium | reverse complement strand
CTGACCGGCGCGCTCTTGGACCGGCTCACCCATCACGTCCATATCCTCGAGATGAACGGCCAGTCCTACCGCTTGGCCCAGAGCCGCTCCAAACGCAAACGCTGACCTCAACAACCACCGCAAGATATGACAAGGGCCCCGATCGGGGCCCTTG
>DNHM01000092.1 GCA_003485885.1 Acidimicrobiaceae bacterium | reverse complement strand
CAACGCAACTAGTGTTAGCCACTACGACCAGCCAGTTCGACTTCACCAACAACGAGTGGAACGACATCGCAGTGTTGCCAGTACTTGTCGGTTTCGCCGTGGCCAAAGCCGAAGACAGCGGCCGGATCGGCAGCTTCCGCGAAATCCGCACGCTCATACACAGCATCGCAGAACAAGCCCCTGACAACGCCGCCCGGTCACTCATCGAAGCAGCGAGCACCATCGATGTGAAACACAAGATCGACGAGTTCGAAGATCACGCACCCGAACTGCTAGCCGACGTCGCTGTTCGAGCCTGCTCAACCATCTCTGGTGTCCTCGACCAGCGGGCCGAACCCGACGAATCCGCGGCGTACAAGTCGTGGGTGTTCGACATTGCGCACCAGGTCGCGAACACATCCAAAGAAGACGGCGTCCGCATTAGCGCGGCAGAGAGTTCACTTCTCGACCGTACCAAGCAGGCGCTCGGCCTCTAGCTCAGGCCAGTGCTGCGGCACAACGAACATCCGCTCGATCTCTTCGGTCGTAGAGCCGTCGCTCAAGCTGATCATGACGGGATGTCCACGATCCCCAGCGAAATGCGTCCGTAGATCAGCAACGAGCGACAACATGTCCGTGATAGCAGCACCGGCGAGCGGAGCGAGCCAATGTGGTTTCGTGACAATGATGCCTCCGGCAGCCGCATGTTGCTGGAGCTGATCAAGGTCATCGGCGTAGATCCACTTTCCCGAAGCATGGTTGGGGCTCATACGTTCTGGTAATTCATCAGGTCGACGTGATCGGTAGAACACCATGCCCTTGACGAACGCTTGGCGTCGTTCAACCGCAGGAAAGTGCTCACGACTGAGCTCCAGTTGCTGTTCGAACAGCTTGTTGGTCTTGAGCTCGAAGTTGTCGGACGCGTTCGGCCCAGGAAAGTCACTCTGGCCGTGACGTGGATGGTGGAGGAAGAACTTCACCGCAACCTCGCAGTGCACCACCACGCCATCTTCATCTCGGTAGACGAAGTCGAGTTCACCAATCGTGCGTTTGCCGGAGCGGATCTGGAGCCCGGCACCAAGCAGTTCGACGCCCCGGACATGCACAAGCCAGTAATGCACGAGTTGTTCGAAGTACCGACCCACTCGATGTGGTGGGTCCTCGCCAAGAAACCGTTGCAAGGCATCAGGATCGATCTGTTCTGCCTGGAGTACTGCGGGCGATGCAACGGCACTGCCCCGCACGAATGATGGACTGTTGACGACCCACAACAGGTCTCGGACAGCCTGTGATGCCATTAAGGGCGTTTCCAACCCAAGTGTTTCGCGCCCCGTGCATGAGCGAGCTTGATCTGGTGTTGTCGCTCTCGTAGTCGGGAGGCACGGTCTGGCGTGAGATCAGGAAAGCATGCGAGACACGAGACACCTTCTTCGAACGCAACGTCCTCTCGATCCGCAGCCGACAGAGCCCGTCGGCATCCACGACAAAGTGTGTAGTCGCCCGGTTCGAGTTCGTGGTCAACGGTTACCCGTTCGTCAAAGACGAAACACTCGCCGTGCCACAGTGACTCATCAGCCTCGACATCTTCGAGGTACTTAAGAATCCCGCCCTTGAGATGCATCACATCTTCGAAACCCTGGTCAAGCATGTACGACGAGGCCTTTTCGCACCGAATGCCGCCAGTACAGAACATGGCGACTCGGGGGTGTTCGGCGGGATCGAGCGTGGCAACGAAGTCGGCGAACTCGGTGAACGACGTGGTTCCGGGATCAACGGCATTGGCGAACGTACCTAGCGCGACCTCTTCTTCGTTGCGCGTATCGATGACCAACACGTCTGGTTGCGAGATCACCTGATTCCAGTCTTCAGCAGCGATGTACGTCCCGACTCTCGACGTTGGATCGACTGGCTGTCGGAACGTGACTATCTCCTTCTTCAACCGAACCTTGATGCGCAAAAATGGCATCGTGTCGGAAAAGGACTCCTTGACTTCCAGGTCGGTCAACCGTGCATCGGACCGCACCTGGTCGAAAAAGGCAGTCGTATTCGTGCGCGACCCAGCGAGTGTTCCGTTGATGCCTTCGGGCGCGACCAAAACCGAACCGCGCATATCGTTCGCTTCGGCCACGGTCAGCAACTGGGTGCGGACCGCTTGATGGTCGTCGAGCGCCACGAATTTGTAGAAGGCCGATATCACGACCTGCTCACTAGTCACGCCGTAAGGATAGAGCTCGCGGGGCGGCTCTCAGCGATCGCCTAGCTGTATTGCGCTGCGAACTCCTGGTACTTGTCCATGATTGGCAGCACCGTGTCAGCGTCGGCCGGCGGCAGAGCAAACACGATGCGATGAATGCCAGCTTCGATGAGTGAATCGACGACTTCGGCTTTGGCCGGCGTCGCGAACTGGCCAAACTCGAATGACTCTGGATCACGTCCTGCGTCTGTTGCCATCTGCTTGAGTGTGGTGATCTGCTGTGCAAAGTCATATTTGCCGGTGATCGGCATGAAACCGTCGCAGAACTCGATGATGTCAGCCATCGTCTTTGGACCGGCTGAACCGCCGAGGATGATTGGCGGGTGCGGCGTCTGGGCAGGCTTGGGCCACGACCAACTTTTGCTGAAGTCCACATGATCGCCGTGGAATTCGGCTTCGTCATTGGCCCAGAGTTCTTTCATGGCCAGGA
>DNHM01000176.1 GCA_003485885.1 Acidimicrobiaceae bacterium | reverse complement strand
TATCTACCCACGTCGAGCACTTCACAAACCCCGTCGTCATCCGTGAGCGGGGCTAACTGGTGAGGCGGTCGGCTTCCATGCCCGCTTCAAAGCGTGTCCGTGCTGAAGAACGTTTGGATCCATGTTTGGAGATCGTCGGGTCCCCCGAGGCGTTGTTTGTACCAGGCGAGTTTTCCGTACCGATGCATCATGGCCATCGCGAACAGCCGCTCTGGGCTGACCGTCTGGTGCGACGCGCGTAGTACTTCGGACAGGATCGACCTGTCGCCGGCGCTGACGAACATGGCTATGGATGCGTATTCGTAGTGGACCGGCGCAACCCACGACGGCTCAAAGTCAAACAAGCCCGACAGGTGCACCTTGTCGCCGTCGACTTGGACGAGCAGATGTTCGAGCATGACCTCGGTGTGCAGCCATCCTTGTTGTCCTGCCGAGAGGTCCGCAGATTCGAGCACCTGTGGCACAACATCGGCCCACGCCGGGGGGACATCCCGCAGATAGTCGTGGATGTTTACGACCCGGTTGGTAGCCCAACTCGACCAGTCGCAGCGTGGAATCTCGGCCGGTGCCGGGAGTTGATGCAGTATCGGCAGACACTCACCGAGCTGGGTCGCGATCGACAGTTTGTGGCGGCTGCCGAGAGTCGGCCAGCACTCTTTGAGCTCAACACCGGGCAGCCGTGTCATGTGGACATAACTCCATCCATCGAGTGTTCCGCTGTCGATGAGTCTGGGTGTGGCGACCGGCAACGCTCCATGGAGCGTGCGAAGACACACCTGTTCCACCGAAGCGAGCTGGTTGTCGAACGGCGCCATCAACTTGATCACCGATGACTCGCTCAAACCGATCAGGGCCGAACCTCGAACTGGCGTCGACACCGGTGCTACCCCAAGCGCCGTAGCCGCATATTCAAGGCAGCGAGCAACCTGGTCAGGATCGGCCATGAGCGCGTCGAACTGGGCGTCGTCGGCAACGGAAGGAAGCTGCATCAAAGGCAGCGTAGTGCCATCGTTCGATGAGCTCGAGCGCCTCCCTCTGCTGCCATTTGAGCACGCCAGCCGACTCGTCAGCTGACTGTGCAACCGCAATGACTATGCGGCGACACGGAGTACTCAGCAACACCGGGAGCGAACGAGAGGACATCGATCATGGCAATGATGGATGCACAACGACAAGAGGCGGCCGAAGCGCTGTTCCACGCCGAGTTGACCCGCGAGTGGATGGAACCGACCACGCTGACCTACGACGGGGCCGACATCGACAATGCCTATGCCATTGGGCAGTACGTCACGGATCTCCAGGTCTCGGCTGGCCGGGTTGTGAAGGGCCACAAGGCCGGGCTGACATCCAAGACCATGCGGTCGGTGACCGGGGCGACCGAACCCGACTACGGAAGTATCTTTGACAACTGGTTCCTGGACGAGGGCACCCAGGTGTCGATGTCGATCCTGAACCGGCGGTTGGTCGAGATCGAGCGGGGCCGGCAATGTCACCGGCTTGGCCAGCAAGTCACCAACCTTCGTGACCGCGGACCCTGTGGATCTCCTCACTTCGGGTGAGCTCTGACCGTCAACCGTCCGACCGGGTAACCAGCGACCGCGTAACCCTTGACCGTGCTGGCCGCTCATATGGGCAGAACGATCACGGTCCTTTGCGTGATGTGAACGCGTTGCGGACAGAAGACGCTCCGGCCCGGACCGATCGTGGCTGTTGGACGACCCCAGCGCGGCGGGCAATGACATCGTTGAGCTCGGCGCCAATCAGCAGGACGATGCTCAACACGTACATCAAACTCAGGGCCAACAAAATGGCACCGACACTTGTCTGTACCTGAGTGCCAAGTCCGGCTGCTCGCACGTAGAGCGCGAAACCCTGCGATGCAGCAACCCAGCCCACCATCGTGACGATGGCGCCAGGTAGGTCATAACGCCATGGTGTTCGATGGTTGGGCCCGAGGTGAAAGAGCGTTGCTGCCCACATAACGAGTCCTATGAGAACGGCCGGCACCGCAAGCAGTCGGAGAAGGCCGTCGAAGGGAAGGCGCGGCAACACTGCGAGCAAGGTTGCGCCCGTGGACACAACCACAATCGTGCCGACTCCGAGCCCGATGGCGACGAGACGGATGAACCACCACGGACGGCCTTCGTCGACTTCGTACGCGATGTCGAGTGCTCGAATCAGGCCGGCGAATGCCCGGGACAATGTGAACAATGCCACCAGCGTCGCGACCGTGGCCACGCCGCCACTCGAGCTGTTGAACAGTTCACTCACGGTCTCGCTGAGAGTCGCCGAGTCAGTGAACGTGGCCGCTATGAACTCGGTCACCTCGACTTCGACATCGTTTGCGGCTGAGGTCCCAAGGACCGACTCCAACGAGCTAAGTGCACTGACCAGGGCAAGCACGGCTGCTGGCACCGAAAGAATCGTCCAGAACGTAATCGCTGCTGCCACGTCACCAATACCGTCAGTGTTGTATTCGTGGGCGATGTCCTTGGCCAGCTGCCACAACCAACGCACGAGCGATACGGGGCGCAGAGGCGGTTTGGGGGAACGTATGTCGTGGTCCATCGGGATAGTGACCGAGGGTAGGGGCTCGTTCGATGAGGTTGTGCTCTTAAACTGCTTTGATGCAGGACAAACGGGTTGACGTTGGCTTCGACTTCGACCAAATCATCGACCGCCGAGGAATGAACGCCATCGCCACAGACGGCTTTCGCGACTACCTGTTCGATGGCCAAGACGTCGTCATGCCATGCGCAGACGATGATGCGCTCGTGATGTGGGTGGCCGATATGGCCTTTGCAGCGCCTCCGGCAGCGGTCGACGCGATGCGAGAGCGGATCGAACGTCCGATCTTCGGCTACACCGTGTTGCTCGATGGTTCGCTGTATGACGCCTTCGCCGGGTGGTGCGAGCGGCACTACGAGTGGGTTCCTGAACGGGAACACTTCGTGACCTCGGCTGGCATCGTGCCTGCCGTCGACGACCTTGTCGAATACATAGTGAAGCCGGGCGAGAAGGTCCTCACGCTCAGCCCTGCGTACGGCCCCTTCGAGACTGCTGCCACCAAACACGGACATCAATTGGTGACCTGCCGGCTTGTTGCGTCGAACGACGGTCGGTACACCGTCGACTTCGAAGAGTTCGAAAAGAAGTTGGCCGATCCGGACCTTCGGCTTTTCATTCTGTGCCACCCGCACAACCCGACCGGCCGAGTATGGGCGGAGGACGAGCTTCGTCGCATGGCAGAGCTGTGTTTTGCCTATGACGTGATGGTGGTGTCCGATGAGATCCACTGCGATCTCCTTCGGACGGGGCTCACGCATACACCTCTGGCCAAGTTGTATCCCGAGTCCGACCAGATCATTACCTGTATGTCATCGAGCAAGACGTTCAATCTGGCCGGTCTGGGCATGGCCAACGTGATCATCCCGAATACCGAGATTCGAGACGTTTGGCTCGGTCGCAAGTTTCCGGTCGTGAATCCGATCAGCGCTGCGGCAGCAACCGGTGTGTTCCGCCATGGTGACCGGTGGCTCGAACAACTTCATTTGTACCTCGATGCGAACTTCGAGCTTGTTCGTGACACGCTCGCCGGTCAGCTACCCGACGCTGTGTTCCGGATTCCTGGCGCGACCTATCTTGCGTGGATAGACCTTCGAGCGTATTTCTCACCTGATGTCGACCTGACCCGGTACTTCGCGGAGCGGTCGGGTGTGTTGCTCGAAGGCGGCCACAAGTTCATCGCCGATGCCGACGGCCATGTACGGATCAACCTGGCTTGCCCACGCTCGGTGGTCGAGAACGCCCTGACCAAGATCGTTGCAGCAACGCTTGAACAGTGACGCTACAGGTCGGGCCTACACCGGTGTTGAACTGGTGGGGCCCGACAACAGGTCGGTGTATTTGATGGGTTCGAAACCGACGCTGCGATACAGATGGCCCGACGCCGGGTTGGCTGGTTCGTAGCCGATCGAGACACGTTCGGCCCCAGCGTTGGCAAGCCTGTCAAGCCCAGCGGTGAGTATGTGGCGAGCGACCCCTTGTTGCTGGTGTTCGTCTTTGGTGCGCATTGGTTCGACGACGCCGGTAGCGGTGATTGGGTCGTACCAGAACAGACCATGCCCCGCGTAGTTGTCGTCGCGGTCGAGCACCACCAGATCGAGGTCGGGACGATAGGTCGACGTTTCGAGCAGTCGGTCCTCGGAGAACGCCGGATTCCGTTCGGTCATGTGATGCGGTCGCGGTGTCGTCTCGGCCCGCGACACCAATCGATACCCGTCGTTCAGCGTGCTGATCTGGGGGCGAGTATCGGTTGACATCCACGCCTCGGCCAGAATGTCTTCCTCTTTTATCGTGAAACCGTGACTGGCCAATACGCCGTGCATGACGTCGTCGGCTTTGTCAACCTCAAGTTCGACAGAAGGGAAGCCGTGGTCAGCGGCGAGGGCAAGTCCTCGTTCGACGACATGGGCCACCAGTTCCGGGCTTGAGTCGGGCATAAAGAGGGGCAAGAACGTCACGTCCTCGTACAACAAGGAACCTCCGTCGGTGAAGTCGGCCATGACCGCCGCTGCTTCGGGCCGACCATGTTCATCGAACCAGACGAGCTGGCTAAGACTGTCGGTACTGCGAGGTTTGCTCCACCAAAAGTGCAGCTCGCAGGCCTCGTAGAGGCCGTAGGTGGGGTGGGCGTTCCGCCGTTGCTGCAGGAGGGACGTGACTGTTTCCAACCCGGCGAGGCCAGACCGCTGTTCTTCTCGGAGGTTGTGCACTCGCTAACGGTACGGCATGAGCAACGCCCTCGGCTCTGTTTTTGTGTTGCCGCTATCGGTTGCCAGACGGAACCTGGTGACGCAACACGTTCCGGTGCGGCGCTATGGAGAAATGAACTACCGTGACGCAAATGCCCACCACGTGGGCTACTGATTGGGGGATCGGATGGACGAGCAACTTGCGTCGACGCTTGCGAGCGTCTTTATAGATGCCGAGGGCATCCACGTTCGAGGACTGGCCGCATTGCCGGGCGGGTTCTCTCGTGAGACGTTCGCTTTCGATATCGAGGTGCAAGGCGGCGAACACGCGGGCGAGTTGCCGATGATCCTGCGGAAGGATCCACCGGCGGCGGTAGCGATTCTCGAAACGAGTCGGCTTGTTGAGCACAACTTGCTTGAGTCGTTGCGGGCCAACACATCGATCCCGATCTCGCGGAGTTACTGCGCCGAGATGAACCCCGACGTGTTCGGCGAACGAGCCATGATCATTCAGCGCATGCCTGGCAACGGCCAGACGTCGGACCTGTTTCATGACGGACCCGACACCGACCAGGTCGACGACGTCGTTCGCCATCTGTGCGAGATCATGGTCGAGTTGCACGAAACGTCGATCGACACGATCGACCCGCACGGTGAACTGGCGGATCCCCGAGGTGTCGGGATCGATGCGTCGTCGTGGGACGCCTACATGGACACCACGTTTGAGTACTACATCGATTCCTATCCCACGCTCGAGTTCGACCCGATGATGCTCACGCTGCTCGACTCGTTCCTTTCGCTGCGGCGCAACAAACCCAGGCCCGTGCCGTTGTCGATCGTGCACGGTGACTTCAACCCGGCCAACTTCCTCTACGAAGATGGCAAGGTAACGGCGCTGATCGATTGGGAGAACACCCGGATCGGTGACCCCCGAGAGGACCTGGGCTGGATGGCGTTGATGGACGTGTTATCGAACAGCCAGGTCATGTCGCACCCCGTCGACGAGGGCGGATTCTTGGCGTATTACAACAAGCTTCGCGGCCTGGATATCACACCGGAAGAACTCGGGTATTTCACGTTGTTCGGCACCGCTAACATTGCGGTGCCAGTAAATGCTGCGATCGCTCGCCGGACTCGTAAGGAACACATGGAGTTCCTGCATCTGTACCTGGTGCAGTCACAGGCGCCTGCGTTGATGAGTTTCATCTCGCTGCTCGACTATCCGGGGGTTCCCGCATGATTACCTCACCAACCATCGACGACATGCTCGAAGGTGTCATCCTTGCGGTGGAAACAGACATCCTTCCGCATCTAGCCGACGCAAAGGCACAAGCAAGTGCGCAGATGATGCAGTCGTTGTTGCAGGGTGTTCGCCAACTCCTGCCGGTCTACGAGTCGAGCCTGGTCGAAGAACACAATGCGATGAACGCGGCGTTACGAGATGCCGCAGCCGCCCTGGCCGATGTGTCGGGCCCCGAGGCCGATCGCATGCGGGAGCGGGCGGCATCATTGGGTGCAGCCGACGACCTGCCAGCGCCGGCCGACCCAGAACAAACCCGTCTTGCTCACGTGGCACGAGCAACAGCGGTCCGCGACTGTCTCTATGACCTCGATGTTATGCAACGCGCCGGGATCCAGGCCGCCGACGAAAGCCTCACCATTTTGCGGGCAATGTTGACTCCCCAGTACCTGCACTACATGGCGACTTTCCCCATGCAAGGCGGCATGCTCGGCCGGGGGTAAGACTGGTCTTGTAGCTCTGGGTTACGCAGTGAGTTTGACCGTGTTGTGTTCGATGGTCTCGGGAACGCAGTCGGTGTCGAGGTCCCACATGACGGGCACCTCACCTTGCACACTGACCCGATGGCCGCGACGTTCCTGTGGCCAATAGTCCCATATCGCGTGATGGAGCGCACATCGGTTATCCCAGATAGCGATCGCGTTTTGTGTCCATTGGAAGCGGCACTGGAAGTTCGCCCGTTCAGTGTGCGCGATGAGGAAGTCGAGCAGCGCCCGGCCTTCCTCCTTCGGCAGCCCGTTGATCGATTCGGTGAACTCGCGATCCACATACAACACGGGTCGCCCGCTATCGCTATGGCGTCGAATGATTGGATGATCTGCCTCGGGCCAGGTCGACCCAAAGCCGATCTTCTTCTGGAACAGTTTGCGATAGGAGTCTTCGCCCGAGTGACGCGCAGTCATACCATCGAGATAACGCTTCATCTGGGGTGACAGCGCGTCATACGCCGCATAGAGGCTGGCAAACAACGTGTCGCCGCCGCTGGTCGGGACCTGATGGAGCTGCAGGATCGATGCCTGGGGTGGACGGTCATCACACGACACATCGGAATGCCAGCGATTACCAGACGCGACTCGAGTGTCGACCGTGGTGTGCATACGGAGTAATCCGGGATGCAGATTGTCGGGATCGGGTTCTGCATGACGAGCGAATGGATGGATGTGAACGTCGCCAAAGCGTCGAGCGAACGCGTAGTGCTGTTCTTCGGTCAGCGCTGGCTGGTCGCGTAAGAAGACCACGGAGTGGCGAGTGAAGGCGTCAAAGAGTGTCGCGAACTCTTCGTCGTTCATAGCGAGGATGTTGAGTCCAGCGATCTCTGCGCCGATCGTCGGTGTTAGTGGCGTGATTTTGAGCGACATGGTGACCTCTTCTGTGACCTCATCGACACTAACGGCGTTCGACCTCGCGTGGTAACAACGAGTTGCGGCTGCCTTCGTTGGGAGCGGCCCTTCGTTCCGTGTTCGTCCTCGATCTGGGACGAACGGCAAGACCCCGACTAGTTTGGCGCCAT
>DNHM01000174.1 GCA_003485885.1 Acidimicrobiaceae bacterium | reverse complement strand
ACCCAATAAAACAAAGGCATACAAAGGGTTCAAAGACTGCTCGCTTACTGCTCGCCAAAACAAAACATGGTCCCAGACATAGCCCTATGCGGGCAAAGACACATGGTGGCAGAGCCACCCTATGGTGCACCTATAAGCTCGCAATGGGTGTACCCCGCCTTTTTCACACCACAACCAGCCACCCACCACCAGGTACCATCCCCACCAATCTTTCCTAACCCGCCCTCCACCCCTAGGGGACCCCGGGCCGGGTTTTTGTCAAGGGGGTAGGGGTGGTCGGGCTACTCCGTATGGGTGGGCTGCTGTGTGACGGTGGGATTATGTTCGGCTGGGTGCTGACCTGGTGTGGTCTGATGACTTCGGGGAGGGGGCCCCTTGGTGGAGGGTGGTTGATTGATTTCTTGTTGTGCGACGGTGGGGGTTCAGCTGGTTGCTCTGACTTGGTTGTTAGCTGTTGCTGTCGGTTTCAACGCTGAGCGTGTCCATGCTGTGCGTGGCAGCACCGTTGAAGGTGGACATCTCATTTGGGTGTTTAGTTTGACTCAGCCATTCGCTTCGCGACCTGAGCCTGAAGGTCGCCAACAGGCTGAATTCTTGCAGAACCTGCAGCGAGAATTGGTCGAAGACCCTCGACGAGATCGTCGTAACTATCGGTTTCGACGACGAAAAAGAAGTCGTGGCCGGGCGGATCAACCCAGGCGCCGATAACGGTGACTCCGTATTCGCTGAGAGCTGGCAAGACCGACCCGAATGTTGCTCCGACGGCTTCGGGGCTGTTGGCCGGGCATGTGTTCTCGTCGTGGTGATGGTGAATATGAAAGATCATCAGATATCCGTAGGCGTGAGGTAAGCGATCTCAAGTTCAATGCCATTTGAAGAGAGAAAGTCCGCGAGGCCGGTTTCTACTCGCCATCCCACGTATGCCTGATGATGCTCAACTGATTCCCACTCTTCGTAGAGAATTACGTCGTCGCTGTCATTGCTCAGCAGGGTCTCAACTCGTATCGCACCCTCGTAGGTGCGGGTTACGGAGAGTCCCTCTTCGCCAGACAGGAAGTCGGTGAGCGCAGACCTGCCCTCTGGGTTGCATCGAAATGTTGCTATTGCTATTGCTGACATCATCACTCCTTAACTTGTCATTAGTTTCATCATGTCTTCAGTGGACACGAACGGTCCTGAGGACTCAACTTCGAATAGTTGCTCTGCTGCAAGTCGAGCGATGACCCGAGTTGATGATTCAACGTCCGGATAGGTGTTGACGTTGATGAATTTGCCAATTCCTGCGGCGAAACCGCCGACGAGAGTTTCAGCATTGCCTTCGCCGAGGATTTCGAACTGCCGGGTGATGAGGGAGTTCCATTCATCAGAGCCCATTGCAACACCGTCATAGGCGCGTCCAGGCCGACCAATTGAAAATGAGGTGTAACTCATTGTGTGCCCCTATTTGTAGATGGTGATGACATGCAGAACTAAAATTGCGGCCGTGAATATGGCATTCGTGACCCGGTAAAACTGGAACTGCGCCGGATTCTTGGTTGCTTCGCCAATAGGCGTTCCTGCCACGCTTTCTGGCATCGACTTGTTCAGCAAGATGTATGACTGCTGCGCAGCGTCGAACGAGAGCATGCCGAACAATCCAATACCGATCGCCGAGATCGTCAATAACAGGTTGACGTCGTCGCCTCGGCCGAACACAATCACCGCAGTGATTGCAGAAACCGCGACGAAATATGTGAGCTGAGATGACCGAAGGCGGTCAGAGATCTGACGCCCCAGTTCCATATAGGTTGATTCATTCATAACTGAAATCCTTTTCGTTAGTGGTGTTGTTTAGAGATTCACCTCGACGAGGACGTCGAGGTCGGTGAATTGAACGTCGCCGACCTTTGCTGAGAACTCAGCTGCAGCGTTCTGCGTAATGTCGAGGTTGTTATTGAGTTCGGCTTCTTCAACAGAGTTGAAGAAGACAATCTGGATGATTTTGCCCGGTCGGTTCCGATCAGCGCAGACAAGGGCTCGGCGGGCATACGAGACACCCTTGCCCTCTTCTGCGTACTTGTTCATCAGTTCAATCGCTTCGGCGGAGTCCATGTCGAACTCCATGATCTGTGCGTATGTCATGGTGGTCGCCGACTCAGAGCATGTTGCGACCGATGACGCGGCCAAGAACCTGGGCGCCTGAATCGGTCATGATCTGCATGGTCTTTGGGTCAGCAAACAACTTGTTTGATGCAGTCATGAGATCGTCTAGCGAATCTGTCCAAGTGACGGCCGTTCCATTGAACGGTGCGGGACCCGCAGCAATTGATGTGAGCCACGTCAGACCGTTTGCGCCGTCTTGCATATGTGACCAGTTGTGATCCATGTTGCTTTCCATGGTTGCGTCATCAAGAGGACGGCCCGCCATGTAGAGGATTGTCCCGTATTGGCCGCGGCGTTCGCCGCGTTCAGATTGCACCTGGAACAGAATGCGACGATTGACCTGAACCTGCGTGTCCTGCATCATTCCGACTAATTGGCTGTCTTGATAGAAGCCCGCTTGGCCAGCCATTGCTGCATCGACAGAGTCGTACTCGAAGCCAATCACCACCATGCCGGCCATCTCGCCACCCATCACGATTTCGGTCGCAGAATATGATCGGACGCCAAGTTTCTCAAGGTTCCCCCCAACCCAACTTTGGCTTGCTTCAGAGAACGCTTCTTTGTCGCCCACTTGAGCTAACACCGAATACAGATAAGACATAATGGCCTCCACAAAGTTTGAAAGAACCTCTCTCGCTTGCGAACCTAGTACAGCCCTGACGACACCCGCCAGAAGAGCCAACAGAGCCGGCTGATTCATCACCTACCGAGCTCGCTGTATTGAAGGCTGAGAATGCGGCGCTTCGTATGCGTGCCGAGACCGCTGAGGCCGTGGTTACCGAGCGTGAGCGCACCATTGAGACTGAGGCAACAGCACTCAAGATGATTGAAGCCGCACCCACACCCGTCGACCAGCTCGAACGCCTCGCCGTAGAACGAGACGAAGCCAGAGCTAACGCCCGGTGGGGTTACCGCCGCCGTCTACGCAAACCAGAAACTGGTTGTGATAGGTCGGTTGCACCCTTGACGTTCCGTTTTTCAATCTGCTGTGCTTGAGGATGCGAGGTCGAGTTGCCTCGTCTTAAGTCGATGGGCATTAAATGCTTATTGCATAGGGCCAGCTCGCAGCGCCGTCGTGTGTATGTGCCGCCATACCAACGGCAATAGCCGGGCCCTATTACGGAAAGGTCACTTTGAATCGTGATTCAATCGTTCACGACCAATGTGGCTTCGCAGGCACTCAATTCGCTCGCTGCTTCTACCCATATGACAGTCCGGACACACGAAAAGACCTGATCTAGGCGGCTCTAGAAGGTCCTTCAATCGCAGCGATAGCGCTAACTGAGTCCAGATGCGGTAACCACTGCAAAGGTATTCGCTCAGTTGTGTCGAATTGTTGATCAGCCGCCGGTGAAGTCAATGCATTCATCACGCAACTGGTCCATGAGCTCATAGCCAGCGTCTGAGAGATCAGCAAGTTCATCATTTGCCTGAATTGCAAGATCCTCAGCAGAGAACTGCTCTACAAACGACCTAATGCAGTCTCTATCCACAACATCTTCAATCGCAAGTTCAAGACTTTCCGCAGTTGCCACTGCAGCACCATCTTCACCTGCCCACCAGTCGTACCACTTCTCGGTCACCAGTTCGACCGGATCTCCAGACGACTCAGATGCTGCATCTGAGTCGCCCGAATCAGACCCTCCGCAGGCGGCCAGTAGACTCAGCGAACCAACAAGTGCTATTCCAAATTTTGTTGTCCTCATTTGATTTTCTTAACAGATCAATTCATCTCGGTGTGGGATGCCCTCGTTATAGGTGCGCAATGATTTCGGGGTTCCCAATCCTGCATGGTGATCTGCCTCGACCTGGGTGGTTGGTTAACCCAGGCTGCGCAAATCGACGGTGAAGATCAACGTCTCGTTCGGTCCGATCACGCCGCCAGCACCCTGCGCACCGTAACCCATAGCTGACGGAATAGTCAGACGGCGACGCCCGCCGACCTTCATGCCAGCAACACCCTGGTCCCAGCCCTGGATGACCATGCCGCCACCGAGTGCGAACGAGAACACGTCGCCTCGGTTCCATGAGGCATCGAACTCTGCGCCGGTTGACCATGACACGCCGACATAGTCGACGTTCACAATTGCGCCAGCGGCCGCTTCGGCGCCGTCGCCAACGACGAGGTCTTCCATCATGAGCTCTGATGGCGGATCGCCCGCAGGTACTTCGATGATCGGCTTAACGCTGGTGTCTTCCATGGCCGAGCACCCTATCTGTGCTCCGCCGTCGGTTGACGGGCTTGCGTCACATAACGAAACGTGTCAGTGGCTTGCCGCTCCACCCGCGTTATCGGCTATCAATGGTGCGTGACCGCAACGATGATTGACAACGATCTACTCAGCCAGGCCCGGGCGGCCGTCGAAGTAGCCCAGGAGGCGATCCAGACCGGGATCGCTACAGCCAAGGCGTCCGGCACAGCCGACCAGGATCAGCAGTTGGTGTACTCGCTGGCCCATGCCGCCAGTGCGGCGGCTATGGCTGAGTCTGCGCTGACCTATGCCGAAATCGGCCAGGATGAAGCCCGGCTCGCGCACGTCTTTATTGGACGCCAGCTCAGCGAACTGGCGTCGATGTTATGGGCTCGCTCAAGCGACTGGGGTGTTGAGCCATCAGCGCTCGATGCCACCCGGGTCTATGCAGCTCACGTCACGGCGCCTGCCTTCGTGGCTGCTGCCGCGGCAGCACCGGGGTCATCGAACCTGCCCGACGACCTGGCGATGGTCGCAACCACGTTCCGCCAGTTTGCGAATGAGCGGGTGGCGCCGCATGCCGAGGCGATTCATCGCCACGATCTCGACATTCCCCAGGAGATCATCGACGGCGTCGCCGAGCTCGGATGTTTCGGCCTGTCCATCCCGCTGGAATATGACGGTTCTGCGTCGGGCTCCGAAGACGACTACATGGCCATGGTTATCGCGACGGAAGAACTCAGCACCGCGTCGCTCGGCGCAGGTGGTTCCTTGATTACCCGACCCGAGATTTTGGCTCGGGCGGTCGAGGCTGGCGGCACCGACGAACAAAAGCAACGGTGGTTGCCGTCGATCTCCACCGGCGAAACGTTGTGTGCCGTAGCGGTGACCGAGCCAGACTTCGGCTCCGATGTGGCCAACTTGAAGGTCAGCGCAACCCCTGAAGAGGGCGGCTGGCGTATCAATGGTGTCAAGACCTGGTGCACGTTTGCTGGTCGTGCCAATGCGCTCATGGTTCTTGCTCGGACCAACCCGGACCCTGACGTGAAACATCGAGGACTCAGCCTGTTTGTGGTCGACAAACCAAGTGACCTCGGCCACGACTTCCGCCACGAAGTCGACGGAGGCACACTCGAAGGGCGAGCCATCGCCACGCTCGGCTACCGGGGCATGCACAGCTTCGAGGTCAGCTTCACCGACTGGTTCGTGCCTGCAGCCAACATGATCGGCGGCGATGAAGGCTTGGGTCGCGGCTTCTATCTACAGATGGCTGGTTTCGAGAATGGTCGAATCCAGACCGCAGCACGTGCCATCGGTGTCATGCAGCGTGCCTGGGAAGTAGCGTCGGAATACGCCAACGATCGTGTCGTCTTCGGCTCGCCGATCGCCGAGTACGAATTAACCCAGATCAAGCTGGGCGCCATGGCGGCGATCATCCAAATCGGCCGGCAATACAGCTACGAGGTTGCTCGCAAGATGGCGGCCGGCGACGGTTCGCTCGAAGCATCCATGGCCAAGGCCTATCTTTGTAAGGCCGCAGAATGGGTCACTCGCGAGGCGCTGCAGATACACGGCGGCATGGGGTATGCCGAGGAATACGAGGTCAGCCGTCTATTCGTCGACGCCCGTGTACTTTCGATCTTCGAAGGCGCGGATGAGACGTTGTGCCTGAAACTGATTGGTCGCCGCCTGCTCGCCTAGTCGGGCGTTTCGATACTGTCGGAGCGGTGCATGTGTCGACTGCCCGTGTTGAGGATGCATCGTCATGGGCGATGGAGCCGGACCGGACCGGATCGGAACTGCTCGGATCGGCTCTGGTCTCCGGCATTGTGACCTCGTTGGGGTCACCAGTGCGGTCGTCGCTCATCCCCGTCGATTTGAAGTTCGTCGGGAGCGAACCCGGCATCCGGTCTTTCTTCGTGCAGCTGTCGGTGTCGGGCCTGATGATGACGCCGATCATGTTCGTG
>DNHM01000225.1 GCA_003485885.1 Acidimicrobiaceae bacterium | reverse complement strand
CCATGTGCGCAGGTTCGAATCCTGCCGAGGGCGCTACTTCTACGTCGATTCACGAACAGAGCACAAACGTGAGTTCAGAGCACTTCCCATCTGGGTTCTTCGGTCGGTCCGATGAAATCGACGACACGGTGTTCTACGAACCGGTGCGGCTCGTGCAACACATCGACGACGCCGCGATCGCAGCCGTCGGAGCGTTGTACGACGAGTTATCGATCTCCGGACACATCCTGGACCTGATGGGCTCGTGGATATCCCATCTCACCACTCCACCCGCTGGGCTCGTGGTCCTGGGGATGAACCCGACCGAATTACGTTCAAATCCAATGGCCACCTCGGTTCTCGTCCACGACCTCAACACCACACCCACGTTGCCGTTCGTAGACACTCATTTCGATGACGTCGTTTGTGCCGTTTCTGTCGACTACCTCACACGTCCACTCGAGGTATTTGCCGAGGTCGGCCGCGTCCTCAAACCGGGTGGACGTTTCGTCTGCACCTTCAGCAACCGGTGCTTCCCAACAAAGGCAATTCGTGGCTGGCTGTTGGCCACCGAGTCCCAACGATGCGAGATCGTCGCTCGTTACTTTGAGCTCACCCCAGGGTTCAGCCCGGCAAAGATCGAGAACCGCACCGGCGACGCTCCTGGTGATCCTCTCTACGCTGTTTGGGCAACAAAGAGCTGATGCCAAGGGCTATGCGGCTGACCGTAGCTGCACCTAAGCTCAACGGATGAGCACAGCTGAGGCCGCCAAGCCAGCACGCGTCCGGTGGACGCACCAGTGGAAGGAACTCTACGACGAGGTCATCGATAGCGGTCTTTGCACCGGTTGTGCCGGCTGTGTCATTGCGTGTCCCCACGACGTCATTGGTTATAAGCATGAACCTGGCCACTACAAGCCGTTCCATCTCGAAGACGAACTCGGCGCAACCAATTGCATACATGGCGAAAAAGGGTGCACCAGCTGCACCCGGGCCTGCCCTCGTTTCCGCGATTGGGAAACCGAGGCCGATGAACACCTCTTCGGCCGAGTCCGCGAACCCGACGAGATGTCTGGCGTCTTCAAAGACATCCTGTTGGTACGGGCCAGCGATGACTTCGTCTATGAGACTGGCCAAGATGGCGGCCTTGTATCGGCGATACTCATCTGGTGTCTTGAAAACGACATCCTCGATGGCGCACTGGTGAGCCATCTCGAGGGCGGTGTCGAAGGAGGCGGCTGGAAGGCCATCCCCGGTGTCGCCACCAATCGCGAAGAGGTTCTCGCAGGCGCAGGTAGCCGCTATACCTATTCGGCCAACACCATGGCCTATCCCGAGGCCAAAGAAAAAGGCCTCGAGCGGCTCGCATTGGTAGGCATGAGCTGCCAAACGTCGATTGGCCCGGTCATGTGGCACCGCAAGGTCGGCAAGGTCTCCAAGCCGATCAAGCTCAACATTGGCCTGTTGTGCTCCAAGTCATTCGATGACTCGCTGTTCGATGAGCTATTCGGCATCAAATACGGCATTAACAAAGACGACATTGTCAAGATGAACATCAAGGGTGTCTTCCAGGTATGGATGAAGGATGGCACCTATCACGAGATCAACCTCAAGGAATGCCATGCCTGGACTCGTGAAGGCTGCACCCATTGCCCTGATTTCGCAGCTGAACACGCTGATATCAGCACCGGCGGGATCGGCAACGAGACCGACTGGACGCTCACCGTGGTTCGCACCGACCTTGGTCGGGCAATCATCGAGGGCATGATCAAGGACGGGGTCATCGACACTCGCCCCGGTGATGATGACCCGGCAGCCATCGACCTGATGCGCCGCCTCTCTCAGAAGAGCCGCGAACGTTGGCCTGAGTGGGCCAACCCTTCGGCTGCCGTTGGCCTCCCCACCCGCAAGAAGTAGCCGCCTGACCTTGTAACCGACTGGCTTTGTAACCCACTGGCTTTGTAACCGACTGGCTTTCTGAACCCGCAGGGCGAAAGAGTCGCCCGATCGGTTCAGAAACGTTGGGTTGTGGCTACTAGATCAGCTGCCAGCGATACAGCCGCGGACGATGTCAAGCAGTCGCCGTTCGGCTGGCGTCATAGATTCTTCGGTGCCCAATGCGTTGGGGTCACCTTTGAGTTCGTTGTTGAGCTCGACAAAGTCGACGAACGCAATGCCATCGGGTCCAGAGACTTCGGCGTAACTGCATGCGCAGATGTTGTTGGCATCGTTTGCGAGGTCGGAGTCGGCAAGGCCTACGGTGCAGCCCTCGAGCCAGTTCATCTCCACGAGGCTGACCTCGGTCCCGTTATCGAGCGTTTGCACCTGGTCGGTGTAACTCTCAGGGAACCCATCGCTGCTACAGGAAGCAGCGACAAGGACGACAAGGATCAATGATGCAGCGGCCTTTGCGGAGCGGCTAAAGGCAGGGCGGCGAACATGGCGAGACACGGCGGCAAGGTTATCCGGATTTCATCGAACCCCGGTCGAAGCAATCTCTTGAGCGCGAGAGAACACCGAGTCGAGCATGTCCTCGGTCAAGCGGCCGGTGAACGTATTCTGCTGACTCACGTGATAGGAGCACAAGATTGTGAGCCCCGATTCCAACGGCACCTCGACGCCATGGCCAAATTTCGGTCGTGGTTTCACACCCAGATGCTGGGCAACTGCCTGATACCCGATACCCCCAAGCGCAACGACCACACGAAGCTCGCTCAAGTATTCGAACTCGCGAGTAAGGAACGGACGACAGTTGGCCCGTTCGTCGGGTGTGGGTTTATTCGCTGGAGGTGCACATTTAACCGGTGATGTCACCCACGCGTTAGCGAGTTCTAAGCCATCGTCTTTGTGGATGCTGTCTGGCTGGTTAGCGAAGCCGGCGCGATACATGGCTCGGTAGAGCCAGTCACCTGAGCGGTCACCAGTGAACATACGCCCGGTGCGGTTGGCGCCATGCGCTGCCGGGGCGAGGCCAACAACCATCAGTCCAGCTGCAGGGTCACCGAAACCGGGCACGCCCTTTCCCCAGTACTCATCGTCTCGGAACGACGCTCGTTTCTCGACCGCTACCTGTTCTCTCCAGGCAACTAATCGAGGACAACGCCGACAGTTCTCGACCTCAATCTCCAATTGGTGCAGTGCATTCACGCTGACAACGCTAGTTTTTGAAGCCACATGGCACGTAAGAAGAGCACATCATCCACCC
>DNHM01000449.1 GCA_003485885.1 Acidimicrobiaceae bacterium | reverse complement strand
CGCGACAGCGCTAACGCTGATCCTGAACGGCACGTGTACCAGTGGGGCCTTCGTGACCTAGGTGCCGACGTGCTCAGCACTGCCAGGTCGTCTGAAGCAGACACACTCGACGAGCCCTTCACCGCTGGTCAGAAGGTGACCTTCAACCAAGGGTTGCTCGACGACACCACGGTTGTGGTCGATGGCTGGTCTGAGTTGGTCGGTGTTGGGTCGCCGATCGATGGCACCCGTCTTGTCGCTGTGTCAGCCAATATCTGCCCGGGATCACAACGTTTGCCCGAGTTTGGGCTGGGCGTCGACGGTTGGAACATTGTCGCTCCTGTTGGCGGTGAACTGTTGGACGCATTGGATGCCGCAGACCCCGCTGCAAGTTGCATGCAGGGCTGGGTCGAGTTCGCCGTGCCATTCGGTGTTGTTCCCACCGCGTTCTTCGTCACCGACGGAGTGAACGCCACGACCGGTTATGCCGAATGGACGCTGGTTACCGCTGCGCTTCCGGCACCGCAGTAACCAATGCTGTTCCGCACCTCGGTGCGCATTCCGAAGTGGATTTGTATCGGAGCGCTCGCGGCGGTGCTCGCCGGGGCGTGCACCGGTAGTGAAGCGCCAGTTGCCGAGGCGCCGGGTGCGGATGACTCGCTATCAGCGCTACTGCCAGGTCAAGCGGTACCGACAACGGCACCACTCTTGTCACCCACCGTGGAGCCAACCGCTGCTCCTACTCCGACTCCTTCGTTCCAAGGGTGGGTTGATCCGGCAACGGTTGGCCAGAATGTGGGTACCACAAGCGGGCTGCTGACCTTCCGCGGTAACCCAACGAGGAGTTATTACGGCATGGGTCCTGTGCCAGAGTCGCCACAGGTTCAGTGGCGGTTCGGGACCGGCAAGGAGTTGTGTTCGTTCAGCACGGTCGGCACCGAGACGACAGAATGGTGTGGCACCGGCTGGACTGGCCAACCAACGGTTTTTGACTACGACCAACGCCGATGGGTCGTGTTCGGTTCCTATGCGCCAGCGGTGCATTTCTTGGACGCAGCGACCGGGGAACGGATCATCGCCGACTTCGGGGTGGGTGACCTGATCAAGGGTTCGGTCACGATTGACCCCGACGAGTTTCCGTTGGTGTATTTCGGCTCGCGCGACAGCTTCTTCCGCATCGTCTCGTTCGATGGTGCCTCGCCCCGTGAGCTTTGGAAATTGAGCGCAGACGCGGTGCAGCCAACATTATGGAATAACGACTGGGATGGCCCCGGGATCGTCGTTGACGACTACCTGTTTGTGGGCGGCGAGAATTCGAACCTGCACATCGTCAAACTCAACCGGGGTTACGACGCTGCTGGAATGGTCACTGTGGCCCCAGAGTTGATCTTCCACGCACCTGGCTGGGACGACGAATTGTTGCGGAACCTCGGCGACTCCAATGTGTCCATCGAGACAGCGATCACCATCGTCGGTGACACGTTGTGGTTCGGGAACAGCGGTGGACTGGTCCAGGCATGGGATATTGCTGGACTGAAGCAGGGGATCGAACCGACGCGAGTGCTGCGGTTCTGGACTGGCGACGACGTCGATGCATCGGTGGTGATCGATGACGAAGGATTTGCCTATGTGGGAGTAGAGATTGAACGAGGGTTTAGCCGAGCCGTCGAGCTGGGGCAGCTCATCAAGCTTGATCCGACCAAACCCGATGATCCGGTTGTATGGAGCCGAAACTTGACGGTCCGCGTGCCTGACGGGATCTGGGCCACACCTGCGCTCCACAACGATGTGCTGTACGTGCCCACCAACGAGGGCAATCTTCATGCGATCGACCGAAGGACCGGTGAAACTCGTTGGCAGGTCAAGCTGGCCGGGCCGGTGTGGTCGTCGCCGGTTGTGGTTGATGACGTGCTCATCCAGGCTGACTGTTCTGGCGTTATCCATGCATGGGACGTTGCCGACACCAGTGTTGCACCCACGAAGCTGTGGACCATTGGCCTGCCGTGGTGCATCGAGTCCACACCCGCGGTGTGGGACGGTCAAATCTTCGTCGGCCACCGCCGGGGCGAACTGTGGGCTATCAATTAGCAACCGCTGTGGTAGTCCAGCTTTCGTCTCGTTCCTCGGCGAAACAGATCTCGGCACAAAACGAGATTCGGATGGAGGGTTTTATGCTCCATCCGAATCTGTTGTGCATAACTAGTCCTCCCAGACAACGTTTTTGGGAGGAGGGATTCGCCGCTGACCACACTGTGCGCCGACACACGTCTCTCGGTCTGTGTGCCAGTTCGCACAAGCAGGGATTTCTCTGCGTGCCAGCGAATCGGGGTATGTGTACCAGTCGCTCTTAGATGTCGACTGCGCTTAGATCTCGACCACCACTCGACCACGGACCTGGCCGTCGAGGATGTCCTGAGCTATCTGTTGGACGCCGTCGAGGCCAACAGTCGACGTGATCTCATCAAGCAAGCTTGTATCGAGATCCTGGACAAGACGGCCCCACGCTTCGTTCCGGTCGTCTTGGCCGCGGTGCACACAATTGATGCCGACGAGGGTGACACCCCGCAAGATGAACGGAAGCACGGTGGCATTGAGATCGGGCCCCTGAGCCAAACCACACGCAGTGACCACACCATTGTCTTGCATGCGAGCAAGCACATTGGCCAACGTGTTGCTTCCCACTGGATCGACGGCTCCGGCATAGGCCGGCTTCTGGAATGGCTTGCCTGGTTCGCTGAGCTCAGAGCGATCGATCACGGTGGTAGCGCCAAGGCGGCGCAGATAGTCACCCTCGGCTTCGGCCCGACCCGTGGATGCAATGACCTCGTAACCAAGCTTGGCCAGTACGGCAACTGCCACGCTGCCAACACCTCCGGCTGCGCCGGTCACGATCACCGGGCCATCGGCTGGCTTGAGGCCCTGCTTCTCGAGAGCGATCACACACAACATCGCGGTGTAGCCAGCTGTGCCGATTGCTGCAGCTTGAGACGCAGACATGCCGTCGGGGACACGGGTCAGCCACTCCGACTTCATCCGGGCCTTCTCTGCCAGGCCACCCCAATGGGCCTCACCCACGTCGAAACCGTTGATGGTCACCAGCGTGCCAGGAGCCCAGTCGGGGTTGTTGCTCTCTGCGACGGTCCCGACGACATCCACGCCAGGAACCATGGGATAACCACGAACGACTCCAGGGCGACCCATAACGGCCATGCCGTCCTTGTAGTTCACCGTCGAGTGCGATACATCGATCAGTACGTCGTGGTCCGGTAGTTGGGTTTCGTCGATGTCGGTGATGGCAGCGTGCACCCCGTCGTCGTCTTTGGTCAGCAGAAGTCCGCGGAAAGTCATGACCGAAACCTAGCGTCTGAGTTCGATGGAGAACGAAGGGAAAGGTGCAAGATTTGCACTGGCCCGCACCCAGGGCGTCGTCCGTGGTCAGGGAACGTCGTCGCCTGTTGGAGGCGCGACCGCACCACTACACTTGCTGCATGGCAAAACGGAAGCGTAAAGGCGGCACCGCGGTCTTGGCCCCACCCTCGAGTCCACCGGTAATGCAAGGTCTCGTCGGCCCCCGACGCAACGTGCCAGCCGCGATTGCTCGCCCGCCTTATGCGCTCACTGGTGATCCTGGACCATCGGTGTCCAACGTCGTGCGTTCACCAGACGAGATTGCAGCTATGCACCGTGCTGGCACCGCCGCCGCCGAAGTGCTGATGATCGCTGGCTCGATGGTCACTCCTGGCATCACCACCGACGCAATCGATGCCCGGGTCCACGAAGAGACGCTTGCCCGTAACGGGTATCCCAGCCCACTGAACTATCGCGGCTTCCCCAAGTCGGTCTGCACCTCGATCAACGAGGTCATTTGCCATGGCATCCCCGACAGTCGCCAACTGCGCGACGGCGACATCATCAATATCGACGTCACCATCTTCCTCGACGGCGTACACGGTGATACCAGCTGCACCTTCCTGGTGGGCGACGTCGACGACGTCAACACCATGCTCGTTCGTGAAACCCGAACCAGCATGTACAACGCCATCGACACGGTGCGCCCCGGCGCTCCGTTTAATGCCATCGGGAAAGCCATTGACACCCATGCCAACAGGTTTGGTCTGGGTGTTGTGCAGGACTTCATTGGCCATGGCGTAGGCACAGAGTTCCACTCGAATCTGCAGATCCCGCACTACTACCATCCTCGACTGACCCGCAAGATGGAAGTAGGCATGAGTTTCACGATCGAACCCATGCTCACTCTTGGGGCTATCGACTGCATCATCTGGGACGACGACTGGACTGCGGTGACCACCGACGGTCGCCGCACTGCGCAGTTTGAACACACGATGATCGTGACCGACTCTGGCGTGGAACTCACCACCGTGACCGACGACGGTGCCTGTGCCGCCGACATCTATCGCGACTGACACAGAAGCAAGAGATCACGTGACACGAGCCTTCAAACAAGTCGACGTCTTCACCAACAACCTTGGATCAGGTAACCCGGTTGCGGTTGTGCTCGATGGTCATGGTCTCACCAACGATGACATGGCGCGGTTCGCGTCATGGACGAATCTGTCCGAGACCACCTTCGTGCTCCCACCGACGGAACCGGGCGCGGACTATCACGTACGTATATTCACCCCGACGATGGAACTGCCGTTTGCCGGGCACCCAACAATCGGCACGTGCCATGCCTGGCTCGAAGCCGGAGGCCAACCAGCCGCAGCCGACAGGATCGTGCAACAGTGTGGGGTAGGACTGGTCACGCTGCGTCGTGTCGATGGCCGTCTGGCGTTCGAGACACCACCGTGTCGCCGCAGCGGTCCGGTCGACGACGACCTGGCTGCCAGCATGCTCACGGATCTTGGGCTCGCTGCAAACCAGGTCCTTGACATGACATGGGCCGACAACGGGCCGGGCTGGATCGGCATCCTCGTCGACTCGGTTGAAACGCTGCGCTCGCTTGAGCCAACGTGGAATCGGCTCGACATCAACCCCGGTGTTGCGGCTCGAACCGGAGCCGAAGATCCGATGGCGCCAGCGCTCGAGGTGCGTGCCTTCTTCTATGGAGGCGGCACTCGCGAAGATCCCGTCACCGGGAGCCTGAACGGTTCATTGGCGCAGTGGCTGTTGGGCAACGGCACGTTGACTGCGCCCTACATTGCCTCACAAGGGGTTTCGATGGGCCGGAATGGCCGTGTGTATGTGTCCGAGACGACCGACGGTGGTATCTGGATCGGCGGCGATGCCATGACCGGTATCGACGGCACGGTTGTGCTGCCGTGACCGAGGCAGAAACGCTGCAACCAACCCGGTTATTGGTGGTCCGTCACGGCGAGTCGAACGTGACCGTGAACCGTCAAATAGGTGGTCCGCTCACCTGCACCGGTCTGTCCGACCTCGGTCGTCAACAAGCCGAGCGGCTTCGTGATCGGGTCGCAGCCGGCGAGTTATCAACAATCGACGAGGTATGGGCCAGCACCATGCCCCGGGCCCGCGAAACGGCCGAAATTATCAATCAGGCGATCGGGCACGAGTTGCAGCTCGATCAAGAGTTCGAAGAGTTTCGTCCTGGTGACGCCGACGGGATGACGTTCTCTGACTACGTTGAGCAGTACGGCATGATCGATCAGATGGCTGAGCCGTACAAGGACCTCTCGCCAGGTGGCGAGAGCCGATCCACGTTCTTTCTCCGTGTCGGCCGGGCGTTCGACGATCTGGTCCGGAGCCGGCCTGGTAAGACTCTTATGGTCGTTTGCCACGGCGGTGTTATCGATGTTGTTTTTCGACGGCTGTTGAATCTGCACAGCGAGGCCGCCTTTCAGCTGTGGACGACGAACACGTCAGTGTCGGAGTTCATCACCACGTCGCACGGCCCGCCCCGTCAGTGGCGTTTGGGCCGCTACAACGATGCCAGCCATCTCTACGGGCTTCCTTCAGCTACAAACACTCACTAATCCTATTCGGGATCTGGGTCTGGCGAATGCCAGGAGCAGGCGGAGCCGAGCGGTATTTCAGGCCTCAGCGAGTGCTGAGTGGTTGGGGGTCTGGCGA
>DNHM01000081.1:2715-5907 GCA_003485885.1 Acidimicrobiaceae bacterium | reverse complement strand
GCTCGCTTACCGCGACGGTTTCGCCGACGGCAACCTGACCGACAAACTCAGCGAACGAGACGAAACCTTCGGCGACTACCGGACCACCGACTAACGAACACCGACTAACGAACCAGTGCCGTTCGCTGCAGCCGAACCAGTGCCGTTCGCTGCAGCGGCAGAAGTCCGAGTTGCTAGCTACCTGTCAGCTGGCTCGGCGGGAGGAGATAACGCCGGTGTTGAAGCCTGCCTGGTGTAATCCGCCAGCGAATCGAGCGTGTTCGATTTTGGTGCAGCGGTCCATCACGACCTCGAGCCCCGCCTCCGTGGCAATAGCGGCGGCCTCGTCGGAGACGATGCCCAACTGCAACCACAGCGTGGTGGCCCCGAGAGCGGCCGCTTGGCGGGCAATAGCTGGACAGTCACTCGGTTTGCGAAACACATCGACCATGTCGGGCACGACCGGGAGAGCATCCAACGACGGGTAACACGTGACACCGTTGATCTCGGTCTCACCCGGATTCACCGGGTAGAGATCGAAGTCACACATCGACGACGCCAGGTAGGTCATAACGAAGTTGCTAGAGCGCGACGGATTCGATGAAGCCCCTACCACGGCGATAGAACGAGTTCGGTCCAGGATCTTCTTGCGGCTACTGGCGCTGAGTTCGTCATAGGTCACCTTCTAATTGTGGCCTGCGCCCGGCATTTGCGCCAGCTGTGGGGCAAACTGACACGGTGCGATCGAGACTTCCCTTCCTCATGTGCCTCGTAGCTGCGGTCACGGTGCTCGCTGCGTGCTCCTCTACCACCGCGGTGTCGAGCGACGACCAGACGACCGCATCTGCTGGAGCTGCCGACATCGACGCTGCAGGAGACAACGCATCGGACTCCCCACAGGAGCTGTCCGAAGACGACCGCGACTCGGCGACCGCAGATACCGACGCTGCGGATGCAGCAGCTGAAGATGACGACCACACAGTCACGGGGGGAGAAACTGATGCCACCGAGGGCTTCGGCCTTGGCGGCGCCGAGCAGATCGAAAGCCTGGTGGATGATTGCCAGGACGACAACGACTTGGCGTGTGACATCCTGTTTCAGATCTCGGCGTTCAACTCTGACGAAGAACGTACTGCCGTCACCTGCGGCGGCCGTAGCGACGCCGAAGTCTCGTTCTGCACTGCTGGCATAGACGCTGGCGCCGACGAGTTCCTCTTCGATCCAGACAGCGACGGACTCGACAGAGTGGTCGAGGCTTGCGAGGTCGACGGCAACATGACAGCCTGCGACTTCCTGTATTACCGATCTCCGATCGACAGCGAGTTTCAAGAGATTGGCGGCACCTGCGGCGGCCGTGTGAACGTGGCCGTTCCTGACTGCCGGTCGATCATCGACGAGTAGCGGTGGCGAACTAACCCAGGGCCTGATCGAGATCCCACAGGATGTCGTCGAGATCTTCGAGCCCGACTGACAACCGAATCATGTCGCCGCCGACACCCGCTGCCTCCAGCTGCTCTTCGGTGAGCTGTTGATGTGTTGTCGACGCTGGATGGATGACGAGTGTACGAGCATCACCGACGTTGGCCAGATGGCTGATGAGTTCGAGTTTCTCAATGAAACTCTGACCAGCTTCGCGTCCACCTTTGACTCCAAACGTGAAGATCGCGCCAGCTCCACGCGGCAAATACTTGGCTGCGAGCGATCGGTACGGCGAGTCGTCTAGGTCAGCATGAGCGACCCAGCTGACCCGAGGATCTGCATCAAGCCACTTTGCAACCGCCTGCGCATTCCGCACATGTTCGTCCATACGGAGAGGAAGCGTCTCGAGTCCTTGCAGCAGCATGAATGCGTTAAACGGCGACAACGACGCTCCAACGTCGCGGAGTTGTTCGGATCGAAGCGCCATGCAATAGGCGTACTCGCCAAAATTGCCGTGCCATTGGAGTCCGTTGTAGGTCGGCACCGGTTCTGTCATTCGGGGGAAACGGCCTGAGCTCCAGTCAAAGGTGCCGGCCTCGGTGACAACCCCACCAATGCTGGTGCCGTGGCCGCCGATGAACTTGGTAGCCGAGTGCACCACAACGTCGGCACCCCACTCCATAGGTCGGCACAACCATGGTGTCGCGAATGTGGAATCGACCATGAGCGGAAGTCCGTGACTATGCGCGACATCGGCCAGGGCTTCGAGGTCGGCGACCGCACCACCCGGGTTACCGATGATCTCGGTGTAGACAGCCTTGGTCTCGGGCCGAATCGCGGCGGCGAATGCATCGGCATCGGTGTTCGACACGAAGGTCGTATCAACACCGAAGCGTCGCATCGTGGTGTCAAAGAGCGTGTAGGTGCCGCCGTATACACCTGATGCAGCAACGATGTGATCGCCCGCACCTGCCAACGTCGACATCGCCAGGAAGGCGGCAGCCTGACCGCTTGCTGTGGCGACTGCGCCGATGGCCCCTTCGAGGCTGGCCATGCGTTCCTCGAACGCGGCCGTGGTCGGGTTGGAGATGCGGCTGTAAATCGTGCCGAACTTCTGGAGCGCAAAAAGATCAGCGGCGTCGGCCGTGTCTTCGAAGACGAAACTCGTCGACTGATAGATGGGAACCGCTCGAGCACCGGTCGCCGAGTCGGGCTGGCCGCCAGCATGCAAAGTGCGGGTCTTGAAACCAAATTCGTGATCACTCATTGGTTGCACTCTCTCACATAGCGATCGGTGAAGCCTGACCGTGGCTACAGGTACGGGGCGAGAACCGGCTCAAGAAACGCAGCGACCCCGCCAGCTTCGACGGTTGCCGTGACGTGATCGGCTGCATCCTGCACGTGCGAACCGGCGTTGCCCATCGCTACACCCGTACCGGCCCATTGCAACATCTCGATGTCGTTGCCGCCGTCGCCGAACGCAACGACGTCGGCTGCGGAAATACCGAGATGGTCAACGAGTACCTCCAGCGCTACTGCCTTGTTGTCGCCTCGCGGCGACACATCGACGATGGGCAGGCCACCAAACTGCACCTGGCAGCGATCATCGATCAGACTGGCCACCATGGCCGCAAGTTCATCAAGCCGATGGTCATAGTTGTCGTGAAACGGGATTAACCGCCGCACGCTGCTCAAGTCATCAGGTAGTGCACCAACCACGTCATTCACCGGTGGGCGCACAGGAGGCTCGGGGACCCGGCGGGAGAAGCCAGGCTCTTCAATGATCGAATCGGG
>DNHM01000081.1:0-2689 GCA_003485885.1 Acidimicrobiaceae bacterium | reverse complement strand
GAACCCGACACCGGGCAACAACGTCCGCATGCCGTGAATGATCGGCAATACGACGTCGGCAGGAAGACATCGGTCGCGCAGCAGTTGTCCGGTGGCCACCTCGAACAACACCGAACCGTTACCGCAGGCCATCCAATCAGCGCCACCGACATGGTCCAATGTGTGCTCGGCGACCGCCATTGGCCGTCCTGTTGCCAGCGTTACCGGGATGCCGAGGGTTCGTAGTTGCGACAACATGCGAGCTGTCGACGCCATGACGTTGCCGTCCCAGTCAACAAGCGTGCCGTCGACATCGAACACGACCAGCTTCGGAATCTGCACGTCGGCGAGCGTACTGTGGGCCTTCCACATGGCACGAGTGCACGGAGATGTCCCTGAGTAAACGACTCGAGGGCAAGGTAGCTGTCGTCGTCGGTGGCGCCAACGTTTTCGGCGTGCCCACATCCGAGCTGTTCGTTAAACACAGCGCCCTATAGATACCCAACGGCGCAGTGAACTCGCATCAAAGTTGGCTGAACGCCTGGGCGGCACCGGTGCGACCTGCTTCATCACCGACTTCGACCAGCTCGAATCAGTGACTGATCAGATTGTGGCCGACCACCCCGACACGCCAGCCGACTCGATCATTTCGACCTCGTCGCTCACCGCCCAAACCCTGGCCGCGGGTGAGCCAGCGACGCGGCATCAAAAGCCGGCATGGAGTACACAACCCAGATCGCAGCATGCGTGTACGGGCCGAGCTCCTGCCCGGCGCGCTCTAGACCGTTCTAGGGCGCGACCGCTGGACATGATTGAATGCAGGTATGCGCTTTCTTGGATTTGATGTTGATGGTGTCGGCTCGATCGGTCTCGTCGACGGGGCAGCCGTGCGCCGGCTGTGCACGATCGACGAGTTCTATGGTGACCTTGACCATTGGCGAAACGCTGAAGCCAGTGGCGATCCGATCGCACTCGACGACATCACCCGCGTCCCACCCGTGCCGCAAACCGCCAAGGTGCTGTGCTTGGGGTTGAACTATGCTGCCCATATCTCCGAGACCGGAAGCCAGCGTCCTGACTATCCGAATATCTTCGCCAAGTGGTACGCCTCGCTCTCGAGCCATGGCGACGAAGTACCGGTGCCTACCGGCGATGACCGCTTCGACTGGGAATGCGAGATGGCCGTGATCATCGGCGCACCCCTGACCGACACCGCCGAGGCCGACGCCATGGACGGCGTGCTCGGTTACACCTGTTTCAACGACATCAGTGCCCGTGGCTACCAACGACGCACCCATCAGTGGGCGATTGGAAAAAACCCCGACCGCTCGGCGCCGATTGGCCCTGTCGTGGTGACCGCCGACGAGTTTGGCGATCCGTACGGCAAGCGTATTTCGACCCGGGTCAATGGCGAAACCCGCCAAGACGGCACCACCGACATGATGTTATTCAAGATCGCCGAGACGATCGAATACATCACCGCAGGCACGTCACTTCGGCCTGGCGACGTGATCGCAACCGGCACGCCGTCGGGTGTTGGCGACAAGATGGACCCACCCACGTACCTGACTGCGGGCGACACTGTCGAAATCGAAATTGAAGATATCGGTGTGCTGCAAAGCAGAATCGTTGCTCGGGGCTAACGCTCTAGGGCCATTCCCCGAGCACCGACCCTCTCTCATCACCCGTATCTAGCCATATCCCCCTCTACACAGGAGACCTGCCATGCGTACTTGGCAAATGCACGAACTCGGCGATCCATGGACTGACTTGCAGCTCGACGAGGCCGAGGCACCAACGCCCGGCCCTGGCCAAATTGGCATCGATGTCGAAGCTGTTGGCGTGGCTTTCCCCAATGTGCTGATGGCGCAGGGGAAGTATCAGGTCAAGTCGACACCACCGTTCTCGCCCGCGGAGTCTGTTGTTGGCAGGGTGTCGTCGTTGGGCGACGGCGTCGACTCGTTTTCAATCGGCGATCGGGTGATGACCGGCGATGGTGTTGCGCTCGCCGAGCACACCGTCGCTTCGGCCAAACGAGCATTCCTCGCACCCGAGTCGCTTACCCCGGGCCAATCAACCGCACTTCTGGTCAACTACCCAACAACCTTGTTCGGTCTCTACGAACGGGCCCAGCTCAAAGAAGGCGAGACCGTCTTGATCACGGCCGCTGCTGGTGGTGTGGGTACCGCTGCAATCGACTTGGCCAAGGCCCGCGGCGCAACCGTGATCGCCGTCGCTGGCGGTCCCGAGAAACTCCAGGTCTGCAAGGACGTGGGCGCCGACTTCACCGTCGACTACCGAGCCACACCTGACTTCGTCGATGAGGTCCGTGAGATTTCGGGCGGCGGTGTCGACGTCTGTTACGAAGTCGTCGGCGGCGACACCTTCCAGCATGCACGTCGTTGCATGGGTTGGGACGGCCGGCTCCTGATCATTGGTTTCGCTGGCGGCACCATTCCCGACTCACCAATGAACCACGCATTGCTGAAGAACTACTCGATTGTTGGCGTGCATTGGGGTGCATCGATCCAGCGTGACCCAAGCTCCCTCGGCCGCCAACTCGACGAGCTCACCCAACTGGCCGACGCGGGCAAGATCTCGCCCGCCATGTACCCGCCATTCGCATTCGAAGACGCCAAGCAGGCGTTCGACGACCTCGCGCACCGAAAGACCACCGGCAAGGTCGTCGTCGAGCTGTAATGCGGTGAAA
>DNHM01000143.1:284-7008 GCA_003485885.1 Acidimicrobiaceae bacterium | reverse complement strand
TTGCGGAGCGCTTCGGAAGACCTTGCGTGGTATTCCATGATCGCTGGATCCCGGTCAGTGGTGGGCCGAGGCGCATGGTCAAAATGATTGTGCACGTCGGTACCACGAACGAGGGCTGCGCTATCCCAATCGGCCAGCGTTTGCCGAGTGTGAGTGGGCATGTAGTGCAGCGATAGACCGATGCGGCGATCCTTGGTGCTGTTTGTTCCCGAGCCGTGAGCTGTCCCAATGTTGTGAAACGACACCTGACCAGGTCGCAGCGGCATGGCGACGATGTTGGCTGAGTTGATGTCGTAAATGTGCTGGCCGCGAGTCAGGAGATTGTCCTCGTCGTAGGTTTCATCGTGGGTCATGTCGACCTGGTGGCTCCCCGGAAGCACACTCATGCATCCTGCCTCTTCACTGGCGTCGGCAAGCGCCACCCAGACACTGACAAGTTCTCGGTTGTCCAATCCCCAATAGGCCGCATCCTGGTGCCAACCGACGAAACTTTCCGCTCCGGGTTCCTTGATCCAGAAGATCGCATTCCAACACAGAATGTCGGGGCCGATCAGATCTTCGACCATGTCGACAAGTGTGGGGTGACGCATGATGTCGTCGACCCAGCTGAATGGCAGATAGGCCCGTGAGCGTTCGGCCCGACCGGACAGGGGACCGTGGTTGGCTTCGAACGCCTCGAGGTTGGCCCGCGCCGCTGCGACCTGGTCGGCGCTCAGCAAATCAAGTGGTGAAAGCCAGCCATCAGCGTGATAGCTGGCGATCTGCTCAGGTTCCAGTGCAAGAGGCATCTACCTACTTTGCCATGATCTGCATCTACGAATGTGACTCGTGACGTGTTAGGAAGAAGTCATGCGACTTGGTTTGGCACTGGGGTTTGAAGACTCGCTCGAAATGATCGTGGACCTGGCGGGCAGGGGAGAGGCAGCCGGTTTCGATTCGATGTACGTGGTCGAAGCAGGACGTAGCGCGAGTGTTCCTGCTGCGGCGGTGATTGGAGCGACGACCGACTGTCGTGTCGGAACCTATGTCGTCAACGCCTACGCCCGAGAGCCGTGGCTCACTGGCATGGTGGCTCGTGACCTCGACGAGCTCAGCGGCGGCAGATTCGTGCTGGGAGTCGGGACTGGAAACAAACACTTCAATGAGTGGTACATGGGCGCGGACATGTCGGGGCCGATCGCCAAGATGCGCGACTTCGTCACGATCGTGCGGGCAGTTGCTGCAGGAAAACGGGGCGAAGCAGTGCGGCACAACGGAAGCAACCACAGCATCCGATGGCGAGCATCGTTTGAGCCAACGAGCTCGAGTATCCCGGTCTACCTGTCGGCATCTGGCCCGAACATGGTCAAGCTCGCCGGTGAGGTGTCTGACGGGGTAGGGGTCGGCATCATGTCGTCGGTCGAGTTCTTGCGCGACATCGTGCGCCCAAACGCTCAAGCAGCGGCTGAAGCCGTAGGGCGAAGTGCCGACGAAATAGCGTTTCCGATGGCTGCCATGGTCAGCGTGAACGAGGATGTCGACAAAGCCCGCGACGCGGTGAAGAAGTCCATCTGCGAACTTTTCCATCCCGTGCCGCACCCGTACTATGACTCGCAGTTACGACAGCTCGGGTTCACCGAGTTCGCGGACCAGGCTGCTGAACTGGTGCCTAAGGGCGAGCTGCGCGAAGCAATGGCGCTCGTGCCAGACGAGGTCGTCGACACGATGACCATCACCGGTTCGGTGAGTGACTGCCTTGATCGCCTGGCCGACTACGAGGGATTTGCCGACGAGGTCATCGCCTTCCGTATCGCACAACCTGGCGAGCCCAAAGGCATCGCGGCCTTCGAGGATCTGTTCACCCTCGCAGCAGCGAACAGCTAGAACGAGATGTTGACACCCACGTTCACGACGCGAGTGTCAACATATCGATGACGGTGTTCGCTAGCGATCGCCTCGGCCGCCAGAGCGGTCAGGTTTGCCGGTAGTTATGTTCTCGGAGCTGCCTCGTTGGCCGCTGCTTCGTCGATCGGAGCGGTTGAGCTTCTTCGATCCGGCCTTGGCGTTGCCTGGTAGATCCTCGTGGGGCAAGACACTCTCGACCTCGATTGAGTTTCCGTCGACAAGTGGCTTCAAGGTCGGGGCCATTTTGCCCATCACTCGATCTTGAATCTCCTGCTGGGCTTCGAGTTCGGTGATGCCGGGGCCGAATCGCAGGATGCGGACGATGTGCATGCTGCCGTTGGTCTCAACGAGAGCCGTTGGTCCATCCTCGCCATGTTGGTCGAGTAACCAGTACTTGCGCATGATCAGTTGTCCTTCACCTTGTAGGTGTTGTAAACGGTACAGCGGCACACGTCGATGTAGCCGGGTGTCGGGCTATTGTCCGGTCGACGCAAGGAACCGACCGTGACTCATGTGAACCAGATAGCCGACACCCTGCAAAGCGGGCCCGCAGTATTGCGAGCGCTGCTTGAGCCGTTCGATCACGACACGTTGGCTCTGCGACCGGCGCCAGGCGAATGGTGCCCACTCGAAGTGATCGGCCATCTCATCGCGTGCGACTCAGATGCGTTTCGTAACCGGATCGAGGCCATCGTTGCCGGTGAGCCCGAAATTGCCAGCTTCGATGCATGGAAAGCAATCAACGCACGAGATTTCGCAGCAGAGCCATTCGATATGTTGCTAGACGAACTGGCGGCAGAGCGGGCCACCTCGGCTGAGTTCTTGCGCAGTCTCACGCCATCGGACCTGGCGAAGTCGGCGTCCTATCACGAAGGGCGGATCTTCGAAGCGAACGATTTCGTGCACGAGTGGCCATTTCATGATCAAGACCATCTCCAGCAGATCCTGGCAGCGCTCAAGTTGACCTACCTGCCGTACATGACGTCGACCATGCGCCATGCGTTGGCCGGCTGAGCGAAGAGATCTCGGGGCCGCAGTGCTGATGGCCCCTAGAGCTGTCGATTGGCCTTCGATGCTCCTGAGTCGAGGAAGTCGGCGACGATGTCGGCCAATTCTTTGGCCCGGGTGAACAAGAACAGATGGCCACCACCTTCGACAACGTGCAGCCGGGCATCAGGAATGCGGGAGGCCAGGATCCGGGCGTTGACGAGTCGAACGATCGGGTCGTCGTCACCGGCCAGCACCAAGGAGCGGTGGGGGAGACGATGCAGCCAAGGGAGGCTGGACCAACGCTGGATGGCGCTCAATTGATGGATGTAGCCAACCGTGCTGGGTGGTCGGGCAGCGCGTTGTCGTGCATGTTCATCGAGTAGATCGGGATTGTCGCGAATTGCTCCGCCGTACAACGTGGGCGCTACTCGCTTGAGGTACTCGGGTGAGTAGTAACGCATTGGCGATATCAGCGTCGCTACCGCTGCGGGTCGCCCCGGCACGCTGGTAACACCCGGCATGGTCGCCGTGAGAATCAGTCGCCGGACCATGCCGGGCTGGCGATGGGCGAACTCTTGTGCAAGTGCACCGCCCCAGCTCAGTCCGAGGACGTCGACCCGGGAGTGACCCAACTCGTCGACGAGGCCGGCAACGGTGCCAGCGAGTTTGCGCATGGAATACGGCAGAATCGGTGTGGGGCTTCCACCCACGCCAGGCGCGTCGAACGCGATGGTTTCCCGATCAGAGAAATGCTGGCGGAACGGATCGAAGAGGTCGCCGGTGGCACCAATGCCATTAATGAGGAGCAGTGGTTGACCAGCACCGGGGTTCTCGACGGTGACCCGCAGTCGTTGTGTGCCGACCGAGACCATGGTCGACTTTGTTTTCACTGTCGTTTGTCCAGGCACGTTGTTAGTCAATCACTCCAATCGTTGGACCGTGTGTTAGTTGAGGACGTAGGAGCCGGGCGCTGGCATGATCGGCGGGTGAGCCTTGCTGCCGAGCTTGGTTGGGGCGTTGACTTTACGGCCGCCCTGCGGCGTGAGCCACTTCGTCCAATGGTCCCACCAGCTGCCAGCGTGTTCGACGGCATTCTCGCGCCACTCGGTGGCTGTCTCAGCGACGTCAGGGTTGGTGTAGTACTTGCCCTTTGGATTGCCGGCTGGATTGACGAGCGCTTGGATGTGACCCTGTGAACTCAACACGAATTCGGAATCACCGCCGAGCAGCTTGACCGTCTCGTAACACGCTTCCCATGGTGTGATGTGATCGGTCACTGCGCCAACCACGAAACTTGGGCAGTCGATCGCACCTAGGTCGATGGGTGTGTCGAGGACCTCGACACCGTCTGCGTGGGTCATGGCATTGGTGATGGCGATGTCCATGAAGTCGGCGTGGAGAGCTGCCGGAAGATTCGTTGAGTCGCCATTCCACGCGAGCACGTCGAACGCTGGTGGGTTGCGGCCCATGAGGTAGTTGTTGACGACGTAGTTCCATACCAGGTCGTTAGGGCGGAGCCAGGCGAAGATCTTGTTGAGGTCGTCGCCCTTGAGCACACCTTGCTGCTGGCTGCGACGTTTGGCGGCTTCGGTCACCGGCCGCGAGATCATCGTGCCCATCGTGGAAGGCACGTCCCAGTCGATGATCGTGACCAGGAAGCTGGCGGAGCTGACACGCTTGTCACCGGTAGCAGCGAAATGGCCAAGGAGAGCGGCCTGGGTGATTCCACCAGCGCAGACGCCGAGCATGTTCACGCCCTTGGCTCCGGTGATCTCGAGTGTGGCATCGATGGCTTCGATGATGGCGGCACAGTAGGTGTCGAGATTCCAGTCGCGTTGCTCGGGACCAGGATTGCGCCAGCTGATGGCGAAGGTCTGGTGTCCAGCACCCACGAGATGTTCAAACAAGCTGCGGCCGGGGGCAAGGTCAAGGATGTAGTACTTGTTGATCTGTGGTGGCACAACGACGATCGGGCGTTGAAACACCTTGGTGGTGGTTGGTGCGTACTGGATCAGCTCGAGGACTTCGTTGCGGAAGATCACGCTGCCTTCGGTGGCAGCCACAGAATCGCCGGGGGTGAATGGCCGAGAGTCGACCATCGATGGCATGCCGCCGTTTTCTTTGACATCGTGTGCGAAGTGACGCAGCCCATCGCGCACGCTTTGGCCCTTGGTCCTTCGGGCTTCGCGAAGCGCTGCCGGGTTGCCGAGCAGCGTGTTCGTAGGCGCTATTGCATCGGTGATCAGGTCAGCGAGAAACTCAGTGCGCAACCGGCTCTTCTCGTCGATGTCGAGATCAGCGACCAGACCATGAACCTGTTGATCCATCGCGAGGTAGGACTGAGCGAGGCGTTTGTACATGGCGTTTTCTTGAAAGGCTTCGTCGGTGAATCGGCGGTCTTTCGGGCCAGGCTCGACGGTTGAGGTGCCGGCCAAGACCTTGGCCTGCTCGGTAACAAGTTGTGCGGCTCGGCGGGCAACAACCTGGGGTTGTTTCGCGAGCGTCTGGGCGAATCGGGCGGCGGCTGAGAAAGCCTGTGCAGGTTGCAAGCCAACCGGCACGGTCGCAGTAATGGCGTCTACCGTCGCCGAGATCAGCTCGCGATCGGTCTGTTGCTCTGGTGATTTGTTACTCATGGTTCCTCGTTCGGACCTAGGTTCAACTTTGCACACTTTAATCATTTTTGGATAACAATGTCAATATTGCGTTTGACACACAGAATTGGAGTTGCTACACCATCAGTGATGACAGTCACTCAAACGACCGATGGGTATCCTGCGAAACGTCGGCGAACCCGGCGCCGACTCCTGCGCGCTGGTCTGACCCGGTTGGCCGACCAGGGGCCGGCCGGGATGTCGGCGGGTGGAATAGCGTCGGCTGCCGGCGTCGCAACCGGCACGTTCTACAACCATTTCCCGACGGTCGAAGACTTCTACGCAGCGCTGGCTCAAGATGTCGTCCGGGGGATCGAGATTGGCCAGACGATCCTCACCGACATCGAGAACGACCCTGCGGTGCGGGTGGCCATTGGTGCTCTGCAACTGCTTCGTATGGCCGACGCTGACCCCGCGGCGGCCTCGGCCTTCGTCACGCTCGTCGCAAGTCGTCCTGACTTCCGAGGTCGAGTGCGGGCACTGATCAGCGACGCCATTATCGACGGTGTCGAGGCCGACCGATTCGACGTCAAGGCTGGCAACGCGTCAACCGATGCAATTCTCGGAGCTGTCTTGCAGTCAATGCGTTCGGTGATTCTCGGCGAAGCTACCTATGTCGAAGCAATGAGCGTCGCCAGTCTGATGCTGAGACTCCTTGGTGTCGTTCCTGGACAGATTGAATCGATCATCGAGCGAGCGGTATCGGTTACCGCTGAAGCAGATCTGTAGCGACTCTGCAACAGCCGAGCGTTGCGTTCCCTGGACTCTTGTGACAGGTATGGCCCATACTGAATGGACATACAAGAGGGGCCCACGTGAGCGACACCATCGAATCGATCAAAACCATCTCTGGTCCTGCTGCATGGTACGGCCGTGATCTCCAAGACGATGACGGCTGGGTCGAGTTGCTGACCGACACCGAAATTGCAGAACTCATGACGGCGCTCGCCGCGGTCGAGTCAGCTGGAACCGCGATGCTTGCCATGACAACCGAGGACTTCCAGCTGCCCCTGCTGGGTGCCCGGCTGGAGGCGCTGGCCCAGGAACTCGATCGAGGCCGGGGCTTTTGGCTTCTGCGTGGTCTACCGATCGATGATCTGACCGAGCGTCAAGCTGCGTTCATCTACTGGGGTATGGGTCTGCACATGGGTGTGCCCGTTTCACAGAATGCCAGGGGTCATCTGCTTGGTCATGTG
>DNHM01000143.1:0-245 GCA_003485885.1 Acidimicrobiaceae bacterium | reverse complement strand
CCCTATCACACCGACAGTTCCGACGTTGTTGGTCTCCTGTGTCTGAAACCCGCGAAGAGTGGGGGACTGAGTTCGGTCGCATCGACGACCAGTACTTTCAACGAAGTCGTGAAACGACGACCTGACCTGGCCCATCTGTGGTTCAACCAGTGGTACTACGACCGGCGCAACGAGGAGCGACCGGGCGAGAAGCCGTTCTTCACCACACCGCTCGCTCATCTCGACGACGGTGTGTTGTCCATCCG
>DNHM01000051.1 GCA_003485885.1 Acidimicrobiaceae bacterium | reverse complement strand
GTGGCATGGCAGTTGCTCTCGAATCGCGATCCTGGTCGTATGGCGGTCCTTGTGGCTGTTGCAGTCGTGGCATTTTTTGTGCTCGGTCTGAAGTCAGGTTCGGTATCTGATCCCAGTGCCATCGCATTCTTTTTCACTGGGGCCATCGCCATCTGCGCCATGATCCTTCCCGGCATCAGCGGATCGTTCCTGATGTTGATGCTCGGTATGTACGCGGCATTCGTTGGTGTGGTACACGATCGAGAGATCACCAACCTGCTGTTCTTTGTGCTTGGTGCGCTCGCTGGCCTGGCAGCATTCAGCACGCTGCTGTGGTGGATCCTCGAGCATCATCGCGACACCCTGTTGGCCGCACTCATTGGTCTCATGGCTGGTTCCCTGCGGGTGTTGTGGCCGTGGCCAAACGGCGTTGGAACCATCGAGGACGACGCCACCGAACAGATCAGCGGCACCACCATTGATCTACCCGACGACTTCGGCCAAGCCTGGTTGCCCATCGTGCTTGCGGTCGTTGCCTATGCAGTCGTAACCGGTCTGAACCGATTCACTCCTGCCCCAAGCTGACCACAGCGGGGCCGGTTTGAGTTTGGTTACCTTCAACAGCGTTGCGCAGCCGCGGCATCGACGACCACCGTTGTGTTGGGGTGTCGCTGTAGAGCACTGACGGGAACAGCTTCGGTAACTGGTCCTTGTATCGCGGCGGCAATGGCATCAGCCTTGTGCACTCCTGTCGCCAACAAGATGATCTGGCGAGCCTCAAGAATCGTGCCGATGCCCTGCGTCAGGGCAGACGCCGGCACCAGGTCGATCGAGCCGAACGCGGTGGCATTGTCATTTCGGGTTGTTTCGGTGAGTTGGGTCGACCTGGTCCGAGATAGGTGCGACGACCCTGGTTCGTTAAAGCCGATATGACCATTCCGGCCCACACCCAACAGTTGTAGATCGATGCCACCAAGTGCACGGATCGAGTCTTCGAACCCAGCGCACGTAGCGGCCGGATCGGTGGCCAGACCATCGAGCGAGTACAGCCGACTCGGATCAAGGCTGATCGGGTCGGTGAATGTCGTTTGGATCTGATGCCTGAAGCTTTGGTCATCAGTTCCGCTGAGACCCACATATTCATCAAGCAACACGGCCGCGGCTTGATCGACAATCGGGTGCCGTTCACAGACAAGCCGGTAGGCAAGCTCAGGGGTACGCCCAGCGGCAAGGCCAAGCACGGCGTTTGGTTTCGTCGCGAGCAGCTTCTCAAAGTTGTCGGCAACAAACTGGGCGGCGTCGGCGGCGGTTGGTAGAACAACGATTCTCATAGTCGCCTATCGGTTCTCGCAGGTCGGGGCCAAGGCTGACTGTGACGGTAACCCGTCGTACACTCCGCCAATGGCAGTGACGACCACGGGGTTGCCGGGAGGCGGTGAACCTGACTCGGGCTGGTGGCACGGTGCGGTTGGTTATTGCCTGTACATCCGATCGTTCGCCGATTCCGATGGCGACGGCATCGGTGACCTTGGCGGCGCCATTGCCCATCTCGATCATCTCGAGGCACTTGGTGTTGACCTGATGTGGATCACACCGTTCTTCGCGTCGCCGATGGCAGATTTCGGCTACGACGTATCGGACTACTGCGCGGTCGATCCGATGTATGGGGACATGGACGACCTTGATCGGTTGGTGACCGATGCCCACGCCCGGGGTATCCGGGTCATTCTCGACCTCGTTCCCAATCACACCAGCATCGAGCACCCATGGTTCACCCAATCCCGCACCTCGCTGACCAGTGACTTCCGAGACGACTACATCTGGGCTGACCCCGGTGCCAATGGAGGCCCGCCAAACAACTGGGTCAGTTACTTCGGTGGGCCTGCCTGGACGTTTGACGACAAGACCGGTCAGTACTACCTCCATCTCTTCCTGCCAGACCAGCCTGACCTGAACTGGCGCAACCCTCGGGTCCAAGACGAATTCGATCAGATTCTGCGGTTCTGGCTCAATAAGAACATCGACGGCTTCCGGATCGATGTCGCCCAAGGATTGGTCAAGGACGCAAGGCTGCGCAGTAATCCGAATCGCACACCGTGGGATCCGCACACAACGCGCCACGAACAGTGGGACGCATTCGAACACCGTTACGACATCGGTCAACCCGAGACACTCACGCTGTTCGAGCGGTGGCGAGCGATCTGCACCGACTACGACGCGGTCCTCATTGGTGAAACCTCGGTTGGCGATGCCACTGCATTCGCCGCTCTTCTGCCAGGTGGGGGCCTGCACGTTGGTTGCTGGTTCGAACCGATGCACATCGAATGGAACACCGACCAACTACGCCGAGCCATAACCGAACCACTCGCGGCCGTTGCCGATCCAGCATCAATCGGATGGATGGCTTCGAGCCTCGACGAGGACCGGGCCGCCACCCGGTTCGGCTCCCACAACCTCGGCCGGCAACGGGCACTCGCGCTGGCGACCGTGCTCTTCTGCCTGCCAGGTGTGCCTTTCTTGTACCAAGGCGAAGAACTCGGCCTGGTGAACGGCGTGGTCGGTGCCGACCGGCGGGCGGATCCCGTCGGCGACGATGTGACACAAAGTCGAGACGGGTGCCGGACGCCGATGCCGTGGGCCCCCGGTCCAACGTTGGGGTTCTCAGACGCCGCTGAAACCTGGCTGCCAACCGCGG
>DNHM01000410.1 GCA_003485885.1 Acidimicrobiaceae bacterium | reverse complement strand
CCATCCACGGGCTTCGTCGGGTAGGTCTAGGTCGGTTCGTAGTTTGCGCCACGACTTCCCGATGGTGTCTCGCCGCAACGGCTGGCCGTGGCTATTGGTGAAGATGAGTGTGGCGCCGGGTTCGATCTCCACCGGGGGATGGTCCTGCATATGCCGATTCAGTTCAGCAACCAACGAGTTATTGATGGGCACGGTTCGCACACTGGCCGATGTCTTCGTCGGGGCTAGGTGCGGTGACCCCTTCGGCGGCGTCAACATTTGCCGGTCTACGTCGATGGTCTTCTTTAAGAAGTTGACACGCTCCACGGTTAGCCTGGCGGCTTCGCCGGGTCGTAGGCCAGCGGTGGCGATTAGCCACACGAACGCCGTCAAATGTGGCGGGGCGGCGTCGGCGATACGGCGCACGTAATCCAAGTCCAGCGCTACAACCTGTGACGCTGCGGTCTTGATGGTCTTCGGTAGTTGGATCTTGATGGCGGGAGAACGAACGATCTTGCCGTCATGCACCGCGGCTTCAAAGAAGGACACAAGCCGAACGTGAATGCCGTGCACCGTTGTCGGCGCCAGTCCCTTAGCGGAGAGTTCCGAAACGAACGCCTGCACGTCTGTGCGGGTGATCGTGGCCAGTTGCCTGCTACCTAGTGCGGGGCCGATGTGGTTATCGACGTGGCTTTGTGCTGTCGCCCGAGTCCCTTCTCGCCAAACCTGGGCGGCCATGAACGTTTCTGCATACTCGCTCAGGGTGATTCTTCCGGCCCGTGGGTCGACGTAGGTGCCCCGTAGTTGGTCGGCTTCGACGGTGGCTAGGAATCGTTGGGCGTCGGCTTTGCGGTCGAACGACTTGGATCGTTGTTTGTTTTCGTTGTCTCGATAGAGCGCCCGCCATCCGGCCTTCTTGCCGCCACGACCTTTGTGTTTCGGCTGTTTTGACCCCATGGTGTTGCCCTTCGGGTTGCTCCGTCCAATATCCGTCCAACGACCTACCCGTAAAACGGGGTCAAACGGTGTTAATGGGCGTCACTCGCGAGGGTGCCTAGATCGTTGCTATTGCAACAACTTTGGCCTATTCAGTGGTGTGGTGACGGTGAGTCGGCCTATAGGCGGGGTTCTGTCCAGGAGTCGAAACTCCTTGTGTGACCATCCATCTAAGCGCTCTACCTGGAGGCGCAACTTGCGTTGCGGGCGGGCCGCCACTACCTCGCTTCTGAGTTTGCTCCCAGTGGGGTTTACCTAGCCACTCCGGTCACCCGGAATGCTGGTGCGCTCTTACCGCACCGTTTCACCCTTACCTGTGCTCACATCCCCCAGCAACGGGGAAGTGAGCCATCGGCGGTCTCTTTTCTGTGGCACTGTCCTGCGAGTCACCTCGACTGGCCGTTAGCCAGCACCGTTGCCCTATGGAGCCCCGACCTTCCTCAATGCTGCAAGCAACACTGCGGTCACCCGGCCAACTCACCGTCATGGCGATGCTATCTGCCTTCGATGCCGAGCGGCGCAACTGCACGGCCCGTTGCTAGCCCCCACTCGACACTCGGTCTTGCCAGCTCGCTTGCTGATATTCTGACGGCTCGGCGATAGCCATCCCGAAACTTGTCGGACCCAAGGCGTCACACCCGAAGGACCGTTTCGAAGGACGTCGCCGACTCGACCGCCCCGGCGTCAGCTTTGGACGCCAGAGTGTTGAGCCGAATCATCCCAGCAAGCCGATCCGCTTGCCCCTCTCGAAGGACCAATGTGAACGTTCGACGACTGATCATCATGATCCTCATGCTCATGAGCTTGACTGCTTCTGCGTGCAGCTCAAGCGAGGTCGCCCAAGAACTCGATACCGAGCAGGCCAGCGATGCAGCGTCAGAACCAGCCGACACAAGCGCAGACGTTGAACCGGCAGATGAAGCGCCCGAGCTGGTCAACCCGACGGGCAGCATCCCCATCCAGTGTTTTGCGAGCGACGAAGACTTCGCGTCTTGCGACGAACAGGGTCTACTACCCGACGAGTGTTTCGACGACGAAGGATTCCTCCTCGACGAATGTCTGCCAAGCGAAGAATCCAGCGCCGACACAGCGTCTGCATCGACTCAGGGCACGCCGCTCCAAGACTCGGTGGTCCCGGGCGTCGATGCCGTCAGCTTGGCCTTCGATCCCTTTGTCGACTCGTTCGGCTTCTTTAACTATGGCGGGGAAGAAGGCGTGGTCAATCTGACCCCGGTCGAGATGCAACGCATGTTTGGCTTCGATGTGTGCGCCAATGTCGCCAACGGTTGCACGCTCACACCACCTGCTCGCCAGTGGATGATGCAGATGAACGAAGCCATGGCTGGTGGCCATTGCGAAGGTATGGCGGTCCTGAGCTCGCTGTTCTACTTCGACCAGCTCAGCCCCAATGACTTCGGCGCCAATATCACCAGCGAAATTCCGTTCCAGGGCAACGAGTTCCTGCAACGCGAGATCGCATATTGGTGGGTCACCCAGGCCACCGATCCTGGTGCATCGAAGAGGATCAACGAGTCTCCACGCGCAGTGGTCGACGCCCTAAAAGTCTCCTTCGAACAAGACCAGTCCGCCGACGAATGGTGGGCAATGGGCATCTACAAGCGCGATTTCAGCGGCGGCCATGCCATCACCCCGTATGCAGTTGAAGAGATAACGCCCGGCATCTACTCGGTGTACCTGTACGACAACAACTATCCGCTGACGACCCGAGTCATGACGATCGACTACGACGCCAATACGTGGCAGTACGAGGCATCAACCAACCCCGATGTCCAAGCCGATCTCTACGAAGGCGACGCCAGCACCGAGACGCTCGAGCTCGTGGCAATCTCCCCACGCTTGGGGACTCAACAGCAGTTCTTCGGTGACGCCGACCGAGCGAGCCTGGGCAACAAATCGTCGGCGGCAACACCAGCAGCACCTGGGGCCGGCGGCATCGAGATCTGGCTCGACGGCGAAGCCAATCTGCTCATCACTGCGCCCAATGGCAGCCGCCTGGGTTGGCTCGAAGATGGTTCGTTCGTCAACGAGATCGAAGGAGCCTCATCGAACCCGCTTAAGTTCCTGGTCGACGTCTGGGACGTCGACAACGAGGCTGTCTATCGCCTGCCTGCTGACATGACGGAGTTCACGATCGCTGTCGACGGTTCGCAACTCGAAGAGGTCGCTTCGGCCGACGTCACGCTCATCGGACCCGGCTTCAACATGGTCGTCGAAGAGATCTTGTTAGGCCCCGGTGAGCAAGACATCATCGATATCTTCATCGAGGACGACGAATTCTTCACCTTGCGCTACAGCAGCGAATACAGCGACTCGCCCGATATCTGGTTTGGCTTGGTCACCGACGAAGCCGACTACGAGTTCGTCACCCGGGCGGCCAGCATCGAACCGGGTGGAGCCTTCAACGTGGCGCTCGACTTCGAAAACGGCGACTTCATCTTGAACACGTTTGATCAACAGGAATACGGCATCTACGAGTTCCTGTTGCTGCGCATCGACGACGAGGGCGAACAGGTCTTTGGCCACAACGACATCGAGTTGCTGCCCGACGACACCATGTACGTGAACTTCTTGGAGTGGGACGGCGAAGGTAGCTCGCTCTACATCGATTACGACTACGAGTCCGACGGCAGTATCGACGACTCGGTCGAACTGGAAGACGAAGCCGACTTCTACGACGACTTCTACGATTTCTAAAGACGTGTAGCTGAGCCATGACCGTGTACGGGTCTGCCTGCGGCTAAAAGTCGACCAGGTCGTCCTCGATAGCTTTGCCCCAAAACGACAACGAGCCCGCAGCCAAGGCAACGGGACTCGCAATCATGATCGGCTAGTTGGCCAGTCAGTTTGGCCAGTCATTTTGGCCAGTCGGGGAGTGTTGTGGCTACTCGTTGACTACCCGCACGGGCTCGATGAAGAACACCAATGCGTCGTCGGCGTCGATGCTGCTTTCAGTTGCACCGGTCGGGTACGCCACCTCGGGAGGAAGGATGATTTGGCGGGTTTCGCCGACCTTCACACCAAGGATGCCTTCTTCGAGGCCTGGCAGCAGCGCACCCTCCTGCAACGCAAGCTGAGTGGGTGCCCCATCTTGATACGTGCTTTGCACGATGATGCCTGACTTATACAACATCACCACGATTTGGGCATCGACGATGCTGCCAGGTGCAGCTTCCTCGCCAGAACCCTCGACCAGTGTGCTGACCTGGAGTTCGTCGGGGGCGTCACCTTCGAATTCGATGGTGTGGGCGGTCGGCGCCTCGATGAGTTCTTCCAGATGCACCCGGAAGACGAGATCGCCCTGGCCGTAGGCCAGATCAGCAGGGATCTGCAGAATACGTTCGCCGCCAACGTTCATGCCAACAATGCCCTCATTCCATCCTTCGATGACCTGACCTCGGCTCACGATCAGCTGAAACAGAGCGCCTCGGCCCCATGAACTATCGAACTCGGCGCCTTCAACCGCGTCGACACCCACGTAATTAACCCGTGCAATATCGCCGGACTCAGCAGTACAACCTTCGCCCACGACCAGATCAATGATCTGTAGTTCGTCAAAGGAACCGAGGTTCTCGTCGTCGATTGGGGGAGCCGGCTCAGGCGGAGGGATAACCGAAATCAGATCCACGATGAAGACCAAATCGCTATTGGCCACGATGATCTCGCTTCGGGCCTGCTCGCCGTATGCCTTAGCGCTCGGTATCTGCAACACGCGGCGTCCGCCAGCTTTCATGCCAGCGATACCTTCGTCCCAACCAACGATGACCCGGCCAGCGCCGAGTGGGAACGAGAACGGAGCATCGTCTGGATCCCATGAGCTATCGAACTCGGTGCCGTCGGCACCGAGCACCCCGACATATTCCATTTCTACCGTCGCACCAGCGACGGCTTCGCGGCCACTGCCTTCGATCATGTCGGTCACGATCAACTCGTCGATCGGTCCCAGGAATTCCTCGCTGACTTCGGGCTTCACCGCTGGCGGCAACACAACGTCGTCGAGGTCTTGGTCATCGGACCCATCGAGCTCATCCAACGAGTGGGCGCAGTCACGGGCTTGCACCGGCACAGCGGCAACGGGCGCAGAAAGCGCACTGTCGTCGTCGCGCACCGCATCGGTTCCGTCGTCGGCGTCGTCGGTGTCTGAGCCGTCGGCAGTTTCGGCCGGTTCGGCATCTACGGCGTCACTGGATGGAGCTTCGGCGGTATCGGTATTGGCTGTATCGTCACTGCCGCCGCACGAAGCAGCGAGCAAAGCGAACAGAACGACAATGGTCAGTTTCTTCACCCCGAGAGGCTAGTGGCGTCACTCGCAGAGGCATCGGCACCCCGCCATCACAGAGAACATAGAGTGTCAGGCGAAGCGCGTGACCAGCCGGAGGGAAAATGTGACAACGGGAGACGAAGAGGCCCAGGGTCTCGTCGGCAACCTGTTTCGCGAGGTCGAGAATCAGTTCAACGATCTCGAACGCGAGTACAGCCAAGCACGCAAAGATCTCGCACTTGCCGGCACAGACAGCCAAGACACAGCGAGCGACGCGCTCCAATCGAGTGCTGAGCGATTCGAACTGATGAGCCTGGCCGCAACACTTCGGGCCGAGGTCTCTCGCCAAGCCGACGAACTTGACGAGCGTGACCGCTTGCTTAACGAACTCGGCGACAAGGTTATTGGTTTCGAGTCAGAAATCGTTCAGCGCGACCGGGCCCTGGCTGAGCTACACGGAGCCAAACAAGAAGCACTCGACGAACGTCGCAAACAGTCCCGGTTGTCCGCGCTGCTCGATGCTCGCGCTGCCGAACGACAGGCACTCGCCGACGTGGCGAACCGGCTGCAAAACGAACGCGACCACGTGCAAGAACTGCTCACCACTGCACTGGTGCGTTTCGATGAGGCTGAAACCCAACTGGTCCAGATGAACGACAAGGTGCGCTACCTCGAGGCAGCCAACCAAACCTCGGGCAACGAACACGACGCTCGCGACCAGGAGCTCATCGAGTCACGTGCCGAGACGAGTAGTCTTGCCGATCAGATCAACGATCTGACGCAAGCTATGACCGCAGCCGACGCACGGGCCGAGAAGGCCGAGGCACTCGCCGAACGACGTTCGAACGAGGCCGGATACCTGAAACGGTGCCTCGACCTCGTCAACGACAAGCTTGAAACCGCCGGTTTGTTCGAGAACGATGCCACTGCACTACGGCGAGAGCTGACCATGGCCGAGCGGCGGATCGCCGAACTCGAGCGTGGTTTGGCGAAATCAGAATCTGAGCTACTTGGCGCCAAGGCCGCTGTCGATGCACTCGCCGAACGAACTTCTGACTACGAGGAACTCACAGTTCGGGCGGCACGGCTCGAGCAGGAACGCGAAACGGCATTGGCCACTGCGTCGGGCCGCAGCGTCGGAGCACAGGCTGCGGTGCGCACTAAACATGAACTGGTTGCTCCATCGTCCCAGGCTGCCTCGTTAGCTGAACGAGCCCGCGAGCTCAGCGCTCGCCGTTCCAACAAAGCTGCGCACGCCGCCCAAGCAGCCGAGGAAGTGGCGGCCCACACGGTTGCCGTTGCCACCGGTGGGTCCGAGGGCGATGCTAGGGCTGAACTCCACGATCTTGAAGACGCGGACATCGAAGTCATCGAAGCTGACCTGACTGCGATCGACGGTTATGAAGAAAGCGACCGAGTGGCCGGAACCGCAGATCCGCATGATCCGCTGACGGAGTCCGAGATCCCAGTGGTCGAGTTTGGCGGCAACGAGACGGCTGAAGACATCGCTCTACCACGGGTGCCGTTGCCGGAGTCGGCGGCAGCCGCACCCGTGTATGAAACCGCAGAGATCCGGGTTGTCACCATCGCTCCAGACGAGATCTCTTTGGCGTCGACTGAAGAACTACCGCCAGTTGTCGGCAATGTCCGCAAACGCACGACTCTTCCGGCAAGCCTGGTTCCGGATACACCCGAAGCGGTCGCGTTCCTGCTGAACCAGCCGGGCATCACTGCGATCGTCGATGCCCGCAGCACCTGTAGTCGCACGGGCATCCGGCCAAGCGAACTGTTCGACCGGCTTGCAGCGTTGCGTGATCACTTCGATGTTCCTGTCGAGGTCGTGGTCACACCGGTATCCACACCCGTTGGTGGGGCACCGGATCTACTTGCCATTGGCGTGCACCACGTGACGGGCGCCGACACCGTCGCTGACCGCATCCGTGCACTGTGTATGGGTTTGCCCGCCGATCAACCGCTGGTGGTTATCGCCGGCGACGACCATGTCCGACGAGCAGCGATCGGCGAAGAAGCCAATGTCGTCGAGCCCAGCGCCGTACTCAACACAGTCGCCGAATAGGCATATGTCATCCACAGCTGAGCTGCGTCGTATCGGGCTGGCCGCTGGACTGACTGCTGTTGGTTTCACCCATGCTGAACCGTTCACCGAAGCTCGAGTCACGCTCGTCGAACGCAAGGCGGCGGGTCTGCACGGGGGAATGCAGTTCACTTATCGCAACCCAGAACGTTCCACCACACCAACCCGAATTCTCGAATCTGCCCAATCTCTGATAGTCGGCGCATGGCCGTACCGGGCACCCGATCCGCACGTATCAACGGATCGACCGCAGGCCGAGATCGCCGCTTACGCGTGGCGGGATCACTACGGATCGCTCAAGTCAGCCCTGGGCGAGATAGCGGCAGCGCTACAAGCCGACGGGTACACCGCACGGGTTGTGGCAGACGACAATGCTCTCGTGGATCGAGCCGCAGCGATACGAGCCGGCGTTGGCTGGGCAGGGAAGAACAGCAATGTCTTGGTGCCAGGTCATGGCAGTTGGTTCGTGCTGGGCGCAGTTGTTACCGATGCACCACTCGAACATGATCAACCAGTTGAGCCAGCATGCGGCAGCTGTCGACGTTGCCTCGACGGTTGCCCAACCGGTGCGATCATCGCCGAAGGTGTGGTCGATGCACGACGGTGCCTAGCGTGGCTGTTACAGGCCGATGGTGACTTCCCGATCGAATTTCGCGAAGCGCTCGGTACTCGCATCTATGGCTGCGACGACTGCCAGGTCGTGTGCCCTCCAAGCCGGGGGAGCGACGTTGGCATGATTGGCGACGAAGTCACGTCACTCGATCTCCTCGAACTGCTGACCATGGACGACGAAGCGTTACTTGCTGCTGTGGGCCGTTGGTACATCCCCAAGCGCGATCTTCGTTATGTCCGGCGCAATGCTTTGGTAGCGCTCGGTAATGCCAATGTCTCCGGCGATAACCGGACCGAAGCCATGGACGTGCTTGCGTCCTACATCGGGTCCGACGACATGTTGGCCGAACATGCACGGTGGGCCGCCGATCAACTTGACGCGAGCACACCCCACTGATGCATCTGCTAGTGACCAACGATTACCCACCAAAGATCGGTGGGATCCAGACCTACCTGTGGGAGTTGTGGCGGCGAATGCCCCAAGACTCGTTTCAGGTCTTCACATCGCCTTATGCCAACGCTTCCTTGTGGGACACACAACAAGGCCATCACATCGAACGGTACGACCGCTTCTGGATGCCGCCCAGCCGCCGAGTCAGCAGCCGCACGATCGCCCACGCAGACCGTATCGATGCCTCGCTAGTGGTGATCGATCCGGCCTTTCCGCTGGGAGCCATCGGCCCCGACCTGGGGCGCCCCTATGCCGTCATCCTGCACGGCGCCGAGGTCAGCGTTCCCGGCCGGCTTCCAGGCTCCAAAGAGCTCCTACGTCGCGCCGTGGCCAACGCTGACCTTGTCATCAGCGCCAGCCGGTTCGCTGAAGCCGAGGCAGCCCGTGTTGTCGACTCCATGCCGCCAGTTGTGTATGTTCCCCCCGGGGTGGACACCGACCGATTTGTGCCACTCACTGTCGACGAACGCAGCTCGGCGCGTCGGCGGTTGGGATTTGATCCCGATGCACCGCTGGTCGTCGGCGTCAGTCGACTCGTTCCCCGTAAGGGGTTCGACACACTGATCGAAGCCGCCGCTCGGCTGGCCGATACCCATCCGGGTCTGCAGGTTGTTATTGCCGGTACTGGTCGAGACGAAGCCAGGCTTCGACGCGCCATCGGGCAATCCGGCTCACCCGCCCGGCTACTCGGATTCGTTGACGACGCCGACTTGCCAGTGTTGTATGGCTGTGCCGACGCGTTTGCGATGTTATGTCGTGAACGCTGGGGCGGTCTTGAACAAGAGGGTTTCGGCATCGTGTTCGTCGAAGCTGCTGCTGCGGGTTGCCCTCAGATTGCGGGCAAGTCCGGTGGTTCTGCCGAGGCGGTAGCTCACGGCGAAACCGGCTACGTCGTCGATAACCCATCCGATGCTGATGCCGTGGCCCAGTCGATTTCGGATCTACTCACGCACCCTGAACGCAGCGAGCAGATGCGTCACGCGTCTCGCACTCACGCTGTCGACAAGTTCTCGTATGACCTGCTTGCCGAACGATTGCACCGCTCACTCCAGGTCTTTGAGCAGTAGAACGTTGGAGTCAGAGATATTCGAGCACGAGAGCATTCAGCAAGAGAGCATTTGTGCGCGGTAAAGTTCTCAGTTGATGGCCGGCAACGACCTGTACCGCACCAACCTCTATGCCACGATCGCGTTTACGATTGCCGCGGTTGTGGCTGCGATCTTCCCAGGCCCGCTGCGTATCCCGTTTGCGGTGATGTCTTGCATCCTGTTTGGCATCGGCACCATTGCGTTCTTGTGGGCCTACGGCAAGGCCCTGGAACGCAGCCGAGATCACGACGTAAGCGTTTCCATGATCTACGGAATGACCGTCGCCCCCAAAGATGTTCGCCGCCGATTCCACCTTCTTACCTTCATACAGACAGCTGTGGCCATCGCCACTGCATCAATACGCCCCTTCACGGCACAGGCGTTCGGTATCCTTGCACCCATGCTCGGACTCGGACTCGCTGGCCTATGGGCAGCACGTCATGGCACCTTTGCCGAGCG
>DNHM01000249.1 GCA_003485885.1 Acidimicrobiaceae bacterium | reverse complement strand
TGATCGCAACCGACGTAGCGGCCCGCGGCCTCGACGTCGACACATTGACCCATGTCGTGAATTACGACGTGCCGTCTGCGCCAGAGTCCTATGTGCACCGCATTGGCCGTGTCGGACGCGCCGGCCGCGAGGGTGTCGCCATCACCATTGCAGAACCCAAGCAGCGGCGGTTGCTTGGCAATATCGAACGGCTCACCAAGCAGAAGTTCGACATCGCCAAGGTCCCGTCTGTGGCCGATCTGCGTACCCGTCAGATCGAGATGACCGTCGGTTCAGTCCGTGATGCTCTGGCCATCGATGACCTTGCCGACTATCGGGCAGTTCTTGATGCACTCGGCGACGAATACTCCGAACGCGATATCGCCCTCGCTGCGATCAAGCTCGTACACCGCGCCCGGGGTGCCACCATCGACGAACGCGAGATCCCCGATGCTTCCCAATCCCAGGGCAAGTGGGACAAGGACGGCAAGAGTAAAGGCAAGAGCAAGAGCAAGTTCGACAAGGGCGACAAGGGCGGTCGGGGCAAGAGCTTCGACGGCGAAAAAGGTTACGTCCACATCGACATCGGCCGCAAAGCGGGGTTGCGACCGGGCGATCTTGTTGGCGCTATCGCCAACGAAGCCGGGCTCAGCGGCAGCGACATCGGACCGATCAAGATACAGGAACATTGGGCGATGGTTGGTGTCCCTGAGTCTGAGGTCGAGAACATTCTGAAGGCGATGAAGCAGACAACGATCCGGGGCAGCAAAGCCAAGCTCCGCCGATTCAAGGAGTAAGCGATTTATTGGCACCTGCGGGTGTCGTGTCAACAACGAGTTGCGCCGTCCTCCCGGCTAGTTTCAGGCTGTGACGAACCGCGAGTTTCCGGGAACAATTGGCAAGACGATCGGCGAGTCGGAACCCCACTGGCCATCAACTACTCAGCCACCAACTGGCGCGCCCAATGTGCTCATCATGATGCTCGACGATGTGGGCTTCGCAGACTTTGGTTGTTACGGCTCCGAGATCGACACGCCCAACATCGACCGGCTCGCTCAGCGTGGATTGCGTTACACCGGCTTCCATACAACAGCTATGTGCTCGACCACCCGAGCAGCGCTCCACACTGGACGGAATCATCATTCCGTCGGCATGGGTTGCCTGTCGAACTTTGACTCGGGTTATCCGGGTTACCGGGGCAAGATCGACCCCGATGCTCCAACGTTGGCTGAAATGCTCAAGCCTCATGGCTACCGCTCGTACTACCTAGGCAAGTGGCATGTCACGCCACTCACCCAAACGGGCCCGACCGGGCCGTTCGACGGCTGGCCGCTCGGGCGCGGTTTCGATCGGTTCTACGGATTCCTCGATGCTGAAACCGACCAGTACTCCCCCGAAATGGTGCGCGACAACAGCCATGTTGCTGTAGCCGGCAACTACGAGACCGGCTACCACGTGACCGAGGACCTCGCCGACAATGCCATTGAGATGCTCGCTGGACACACCGCGGGCGTTCCTGACGCACCCTGGATGCTCATGCTCATGCCGGGTGCCTGTCACGCTCCGCATCAGGCGCCACAACATCTGATCGATAAGTACGACGAGATATTCGCCAAGGGCTGGGACCAGACCCGGCTCGATCGGTTGCAACGCCAGATCGAGCTGGGGATCGTGCCCGGCGGCACTGAACTCCCCGACCGCAATTTCATGGTCCAGCCGTGGGACGACCACCCAATCGAAGAGCGACGGCTCTTCACCCGCCTCGCCGCTGCCTATGCGGCCATGCTCGAACATGCCGATGAACACTTTGGCCGGGTGCTCGACTTCCTCGAAGCCTCAGGCCAGCTCGACAACACGGTTGTCATGGCGCTGTCCGACAATGGCGCCAGCCAGGAAGGAGGTCCCCAAGGGTTCGTCAATGCAATGGGTCCCTACAACATGGTGAAAGAGACGATCGAGGACAAGATCGCCCGCATCGACGACATCGGTGGCCCCGACACCCATTCCAATTTTCCGTGGGGTTGGGCGATGGCCTCGAACTCGCCGCTCAAGCGTTACAAGCAGAACACCCACGGCGGCGGGGTGCGGGATCCACTCGTCATCGCCGGACCGGGAATCGGCAGGCCTGATCAGCCTGACGGCCTGCGGCACAACTTCTGCCACGTGTCAGATCTGGCCCCAACGGTGCTCGAAGCCATTGGGTTGCCAGCTCCGGCTGGCACCGAAGGAGTCAGCTTTGCAGCAACATTCCCGGCCGACGTCGCCACTACCAAGTCGGTACAACACTTCGAAATGTTTGGTCACCGCGGCATCTGGCTCGACGGTTGGAAAGCGGTGGCGTTCCATCAGCCTGGCACCGCCTTCGACCACGATCAGTGGGAGTTATATCACCTGGACGAGGACTTCAACGAGCGTCATGATCTGGCCACGACACGGCCCGAGAAGCTCGCCGAGCTCGTAGATCGCTGGTGGGTCGAGGCGGAGAAACACCAGGTCCTGCCGCTCGATGACCGGTTCGCTGAACGGTTCGCCGAAAACGCTGAACGCCATCGCGGCGACCGCACCAACTACACGTTCTGGAAGGGTATGGGCCACATTCCGTCCGAGGTTGCACCAGACCTGCGAAGCCGTAGCTACACCATCGAGGCAACGTGTGAGATTACGGACGAAGGTGCTAGTGGTGTCCTGATCGCTCACGGCGATGCAACATCAGGGTACTCATTGTTTGTCCGCGACGGCCAGCTTGTGCATGACCTAAACGTTGGCGGCCAGCATCAGTTGGTGGTGTCTGACCGTCCGGTACCGCTCGGCACGGTGACCCTTGGCTTTCGCATGCGCCGATCCGAAACCGGCGGGCCGACACCAAGTGGAGTCGGCACCTTACTCATCAATGGCGAGCCCGCTGGTAGCTTCGAGACGGACCGCATTTTCTGGCTGATGATTTCGTGGTCCGGGCTGGACATCGGCTTCGACCGAGGCACCACCGTCAGCGACTACGACGGCACAGGCCGGTTCATGGGACCGTTCACGTTCACCGGCGAGCTGGTCAAGGTGGTCGTGGACCTCGACGATGATCAGCATGTCAACCAGGCCGCGGCCGCCGAAAACGAGGTCGCTCGGGACTAGCTGTAATAGCCGGGGAGCGTTCAGCGCTAATCCCCAGATTCGCCAGGAGGGTCGTCGTCCAGGGCTGCTTCGCTCTTTTTGAGTTCGGCCTGCCAGTCGAGGAGTCGACGTTCCTTGACAGCATCGGACTCGGACGCCTCTGGGGCAAGGGGCTTGGGGGCCTTGATCTGTTTGCTCAGCTGCTGCCATTCGACAGAGTCTTCGAAACCTCGGCTCCGAGGCCGCTGTGCGTAGTCCGCCGTGCGGTAGTTGCCGCCCACGCTCAACCCTGCACCCCCGGGACGCCCAAGCAACAACCACGCAAGTGCCCCAGCCGTTGGTATCAGGATCACAACGAACAGCCAGGTGATCTTGGGGAGGTTACGCACCTTGATCGAGTCGGTAGCGATGCAATCAAGGATCGACCAAAACCACAGGCCGAAGAACAGCAGCCCGCCAATACCGATGGGAACAATCACGCCAACCACGTGGGCCATCAGAACACATGGGGACTGCTCGACAAGCAATCCAAGCAACGAGGCGTAGTCGGGAACTACAACGTCCACTCGATCGAGCCCACGATGCACCGACCGATGATCTCATCATTGACATCGGTGAAGTTCACAACCATGCCCAACCGGTCGGCTTGGCCATCGGCGACGTTGACCTCACCGAAGAAGACACCAACTTGTTTAGGCTCCCTGTCGCGTAGGATCGTCTGCTCACCGGTGATGCCGCTGTAGTCGATCGACTCGTTCTCCGCACCCGGGGTGCCGCTTATCTCGCCGGAATACCAGCCGTAGTCAAAGAAAACTTCAATCTGGTTGCCCCCGGTCCATACCCCGACCTCGGAATCGATTGGTTGCACGTCGGACTCGACAAAGTCAACAGGTACCGAGAAGCTGAACGCACTGGCTTCGATCCGTTTCCACTCCATGCCTGGGCAGTTCGTTTCGGCAACTTCAGCTCCATGCCAAGTACCGGTGTCCTCGGGCACTTCGACACCTGGAAGAGGCTCGGCACCATCACCAATGCCTCCATCGGGTTCAACCGAGACTGGACGTTCGGCCCCGCCATCGCCGTCGGCTGCGGTTGATACACCGGTGGTGTCGTCGCTTCCGCAGGCGGTCGCGAGGAGAAAGAATGTAAGAACAAGCACGAGTAGTGCGGATTTGTGGGGCACCGGAGAACCTCCTGAGTTGACGTCGGCA
>DNHM01000436.1 GCA_003485885.1 Acidimicrobiaceae bacterium | reverse complement strand
ACACGCCACCGATCGGTGTCATAATAAGCGACACCCCACCAAAAGCGAGCGTCACCAGGCCAAGCGCAGCGTTGGTTCCGCCGAGTTCTTTCGCCAGTGCACCCCGAGCAACGATGCCACTAAAGATCGACAAGTAGTAGAGGAACGTGCCGAACCAAATGATTCGAAACGCGGGAATCCCGAACGACGCAAGCGTGGGCGTGCGAGTTTCTACCTGATCCCGAGCGGCTTCGGAGGGCTCGAGCGGTTCAGGAGAGTCCAACGTTGCCAAGATCCTGAGACTACGGCGACGACCCGTTCAGCTCCCAGCCCTCACCTGGTGACTTTCGACCGGGTCACGTTCGGTTAGTCGAGAAGGACCATGACCTCGTCCAAGTCCTTGCGTGCAAGATCGGGAACGAGTGTGTCGGGTAATGGGTGCCCGATAGGAAACATCACGAACGGTCGCTCGTTCTCGGGACGCCCAAGCAGCTTCGTCAGAAACACCATCGGCGATGGCGTATGCGTGAGCGTGGCAAGCCCCATGTTGTGGAGAGCAGCAACGAATAAGCCGGCGGCAATTCCGCAGGACTCTTTGACGTAATAGTTCTTACGGCGTTGGCCGTTGGCCTGTTGTTCGTACCGCTGCTCAAACAACACCACGATCCACGGAGCGATCTCCAGGAACTCCTTGTGGTGGTCGGTACCGAGTGGAGCGAGCGCCTCTTGCCACTCATCGTTCATCCGGTTTTCCAGATAATTGACGCGCTCTTCTTCTTCGGCCGCCTCCCGAATCTGACGCTTGATGTCACTACTCGAAATTGCCACAAACGTCCACGGCTCCTTGTGGGCACCGGAAGGAGCCGTGGCCGCAGTCTCGATCGCAAGTTCGATCAGCCGTTGCGGAACAGGATCCGATGCGAACATGCGCACGCTGCGGCGGTGCTTCAGATCATCCCGGAACCCAGTCGCCCGAGCGACCATGTCTGCCTCGGCGTGCCGTTCGTGCACCAACGGCACGAATGGATGTTCGGCAGCCAGTTCGGTTGACGGGTACGGGAACTCGTAGTCACTCACCCTGCCTGGTGTAGCAGCCGCAGCTCAAGTTCCGAACTCGCCGGGTTGGCTGGTCACCCCAGAGTTATTTACCCGGGGGCCACTCACCCCAGAGTTGCTCACCCCAGAGTTACTCAACCCAGGGTCTGGCCCGCGGCGCCCGTCAGCCGAGGGTGATGGTGCCGTCGGCGTCAAGGTTGCCGCTACGACCGATCGCTTCTTCGGTGATCATTGCGGTTGCAGCAGCCACGTCGGTGACACGACCCCAGGTGCGAGCGCCTTCGGCGGTGCGTAGTGCACAGAGTCCCAGCTCAGGCCCGTCGGCGTTGTGCATAACGGTGTACGCCTCGACCGTGACCTCTCCGGTGTGGTCTTCGGCGAGTGGCACCGACGGCACCTGGTCGACCTGCTCCTGCACATCGGCTGCTTCATAGCCCTTTGGTGGTGGCTCGGTTGAGTACAACCCAATGGCATGTTTGGTCAGGAAACCGCCGTTCGCGGACACCAGACCGACCGACCCAGCGTCGCCCCGCAAGACGTCGATCATGGTGGCAATCGAGTGAGTTACGTAATTGTTCAGAGGACCGCCAGCAAAGGTAAGTCCACCGGTCTGTGTGAGCTGTCGTTCTTCGCTGAAACCCAGGGACTCGGCGCCGACCTCTACGGCCGATGGGAAACACGAATACAGGTCGATGTGATCAACGTCGTCTGGCCCAATACCCGCGAGCGAGAAGAGCTTCTTTCCAGCTTCGGTGATAGCTGGGGAAGAATGCAGATCTCGACGATTGGAGACGGCATAGGTGTCATGCGCGTCGGTACCAGCCCACGGGAACACCCATTGGTCGCGAGGCACACCAGCGGCTTCGGCAGCTCCGGCTGAACACAACAACACCGCGGCAGCCTGATCGAGATCCCAGTTGGAGTTCATAGCCTTGGTGTACGGGAAACCAACCATACGATTCGTCGGGCTGGCATTGCGGATCTCGGCGGCAGTCATTGGCGTGCGAGACCATGCAAACTCGTTCTCGACCGCCTTCTGATTAAATGTTTGCCACAAACGAGCCAACCGATCACGGTGTTGGTCGATGGTTTCGCCCCGGGCATGACGGATCGCAGAATCAAACAGCGGGTAGAACTGAATGGGCATTTCCATGCCCCGTGCCTGCTCGAAGTCCGTCTGCATGAGGACGTCGGCGCCAAAACGTTCGTCGGGCTCGACGTTGGCTTGTTCCGTATACGGCACTGGCATCCCAGCCCGGCGTTGGCGGCGTCGGCTCCAGATAGTTTCGGCACCCACGAAGACGGCAGTTTCCATCTCACCGGATTTGATCCGTGCTGCGAGTGCATTCAGGTAACTCTGAGGTGTGTTACCCCCGTTCGCAGAGACCGACGTACGAGCACCTGGTGCACCGACCCGATCGGCAATGATCCGGGCGGGGTCGGTGTACTTCCATGCGCCTTGGACCACGCCAATATGATCGAGTTTGGTCAGCAACCCGGGGGCGCCAGCATCGCTGGCGGCATCGCGTACGGCCTGTTCCATCATGGCTACGGCTTCGAGGGCGTCGCTCAGGTCATCAGGCTTCTGCATTGCTTGTGCAACACCAATAACCACAGGGGTACGAGGATCAATCGTCATGAGCCGAAGTTACTTCTCGGCCCGGCACCCGCCCTAGTCGGGAACCATCATTGCGCTTCCACGGGCTTCTCGATGGCAAAGGCAACACCCGCATCTACTGCGGCTGCGATGTCTGCCATCGTGTCGAACTGCACGCCGAGATCGACGACCCCATCGAGGAAGTCCTCGAGCGCAAGCAGCCGATGTCCACGCCCGATC
>DNHM01000106.1 GCA_003485885.1 Acidimicrobiaceae bacterium | reverse complement strand
GCGATGACAACATCGTCGAGGCGAACAACAAGCACGGTGTCTGAAATGCCATCGGCAGTAATGGTGGCCCTCTGGCCAACGGTAAGTGGCAACTCCCACTGGTCCGTATCGCGTGGCCAATCGAAGTCGCCCTCCACAATCTGATTCGGCGGCAGCGTTTGACCCTCTTCGACGTCGGCGAAGACCCGCAACGGGTTCACAGACGTGATCTCGACATCAGTGACGGTGTCGGTGAAACCCCCGATGACGACCTGATAGGTCCCAGGATCCAGCGTGGCCAGAATCTCTTCGCCGCCTTCGACAAGATCATCGATGTACCACTGGGTATCACCTTCGCTCCTACTCCGGAATGGATCGACCGAGTCTGCGGCCTGCCCCACGGTGATCCCACCGAGCGTCTGCAGATCGACCCACACATCGGCTACCGATGTGACCAACACATCAACCGAGCCGGATTCCTCGACTTCGAGCGTGAAGCTGAAATTGCGCAGGGGGCCGACCTGCCCGGTCAGCTCAAAGGATGGCGGACCGCTGGGAAGCGCGAGTCCTCCCACAGCGATCATGTCTTCGACCCGAGGCCACATGGGATCTGACGCGAACGCCAGACCAAATTCACCCTCGCCGAACTCGAGCCCACTGATACCGACGAGTTCGCCTCGACCGTTGATCAGCGCACCGCCGCTCTGACCAGGGGCAATGGTGGCATCAACTTGCACAAAGGGATAGTCGCCGATGGCCACGAAGCGGCGACGACTCACGATGCCTTCGGTGAGTGTCGGCGTGGGCGTTGCTGAGTCCTCATCAGGAAAACCTGCGAGCAACACCCGGGAGCCCAACGAGAGACTCGCAGACTCGCCCCGAGCGATCGGAAGCAACGACAGATCGTCGATCGGTCCGATCAGCGCAAGGTCGAACACCCAGTCGACTGCGTGCACTGGTACCAAGCCAAGTCCGCTGCCATCGCTGCGGCCGATCTGCATCGATTGGTGACGATCCACCACGTGCGCGTTGGTCACGATCCATCCGCCATCGATCACAAAGCCGCTGCCCGAAGACAAACCATCGGGTGCCTCGACATACACAATCGACTTCTCGATCTCTCGATACACCTCTTCGCTTGAGAGTGCAGCGCCGATTGTCGAGTCGGCAGTGCTGTCGCCCTCAGCCGCGACGGATGGTGCCGTAACGTCGCGCAGCGGGATTTGTGTCGAGGCGCTGCAACTCGACGTGAGGAGTACTAAGACAACAAGAAGAGAAGCAAAACGATCGTGCACCCGGGCACGGTACTGGCTCATACGGTTTGATGTGGTTAGCCTCTGACCGCCGCAGCCATCCAGGAGATTTTATGCCAAGCGCACTTATTTCGAACTACACCGCACACGTCGGCCGCCTCGGCCAGCTTGGCGCTGACCGGCTGATTGTGCTGTCGCACAATCTGATCGGAACCAGGGCGGTCGACGAGAATCGCAGCGAGATCTACTTCGCTGACCGGTTCGGGGAACAAGAACGTGGTTTCCACACTATGGGGGCGCCAAACGATGTCCGGGCACACCTGCCGGCCGAGGACTACACGGTGTGGCTTGACCTGCTGCGCCACGAGGCCCCGGTGTACCTGCATTGGAGCACCTCCGATGTGCCCGGAACGCCCGAGACCGAAGGCATCATCCACCTGGCGACAGGGCCGGAACCAACTGGCGAGGGCCCTGTCGACTTCAGTGGCTGACTGCCGCGCTGCGAGCCGCCAATCCCTCCCATCTCTCTCCCATCGTTAGGCCGAAATTTCCGCTGCTACCAGCGTCGCTGGCGGGACATCTTGCTGCCAAACACTGACACTCTGGCAACCTTTCTTGCCCCGATCGTGGCCTCGTTTTCGAGTGACGGCCGACACTCGACTAGATTTCGCCCGTACGCATCTGACTTCAAGGAGATTCTGTGGAACTGCGACCTGGGCTGAAGCTGAGCAGCGCTGTCTGCTCAACCGAAGTGATTGTTGTTGCCGGTAGCGGCGACGTCGACCTGACCTGTGGCGGTGTGCCGATGCTCGCGCCCGGGGCCGAAGCTGGCGAGGCCAACGCCGCGGAAGGGCTCACCGAAGGCACAATGCTCGGGAAGCGCTACTGCGACGAGGACGGAACCGTCGAGGTTCTGTGCACCAAACCCGGCGATGGATCTGTTGGTGTCGGCCAGACGGCGTTTGGACTCAAAGAGGCCAAACCACTTCCCGCTTCCGACTGATCGCCGAATAGGTCTGACATTGTGAATATCTTGACGCTGCTCGACATGGCCGTGAGCGGCTTTGGTGAGCGCACCGCTTTTGGCTCCATCGGCAGCGGTCTGACCTACGCCGAGTTGCTCGACCGCGCATCGCGTGCCGGAAGCTCTTTTACCGGTGCAGGTAGTGAGCGGGTGTCGTTTCTCGACGTCAGCTCGCCAGCGCTGCCTGTCGCTCTGTTTGGCGCTGCGTATGCGGGCCAGCCGTTCGTGCCATTGAACTATCGACTCGCCGACAACGACCTGGTGGCGTTGGCAGAACGCACGACGCCAGCGTCGATCGTGACGGGCGCTGACCAGGCGCCACGACTTGCAGCGGTGCCAGGGCTCACGCTCTTCGACCGTGATCAGTTCCTTGCCAACACCGCGTCCGGCGACGGACTCGAGCCCATGAGCTGGTCCATGGACCCTGAGGACATCGCGGTGCTGCTGTATACCAGCGGCACCACGGGCGCTCCGAAGGCTGCAGTACTTCGCCACAAGAACCTGGTTGGTTACATCCTAGGCAGCGTCGAGTTCATGGGCGCTGGTGAAGACGAAGCCACCTTGGTTTCTGTGCCGCCCTATCACATTGCTGGTCTGGCAGCGATTCTGAGTTCGGTCTACGCCGGCCGACGAATCGTGCAACTTCCCAACTTCGACGCCGACACATGGATTGATCTGGTTGCGACCGAAGGTGTCACCCACGCCATGGTGGTGCCAACCATGTTGGCTCGCATCGTCGAGCGGATGGCGGCTCGGTCGATCGAATTGCCAAGTCTGCGTGCTCTCTCCTATGGCGGCGGGCGTATGCCGCTCCCCGTGATCGACCACGCATTGAACCTGTTTCCTGAAACCCGTTTCGTAAACGCCTATGGCCTGACCGAAACCAGCAGCACGATTTCGCTACTCGGACCCGACGATCATCGCCAGGCACACACAAGCCATGACCCGGCGATAAAACGCAGGCTGACGTCGGTCGGCCAACCGTTGCCCACACTCGAGGTCTCCATCCGCGATGACGAGGGCGCCGAGGTAGCCACCGGCACACCCGGCGAAGTTTGGGTCCGCGGCGAGCAGGTTGCAGGCGAGTACCTGCAGCAAGGTTCCAAGCTCACCCCCGATGGCTGGTTCCCGACCAATGATGGCGGCGAACTGGACGCCGACGGATATCTGTACGTCACGGGTCGTCTCGACGACGTCATCGTTCGCGGCGGCGAGAATATTTCGCCTGGTGAGATCGAAGACGTGCTGCTTGAACATCCCGGCGTTCGAGACGTCGCCGTTATCGGTGTACCGAATGACCAGTGGGGTGAAACCATCGGCGCGGTGATTGTTGGTTCAGCGAACGAAGATGAACTCAAGGCGTTCGTCGCCGAACGGCTTCGTTCCTCTCGTTCACCCGACACGGTCATCTATCGCGACGAGTTGCCGTACAACGACACTGGCAAGCTGTTGCGTCGAGTCTTGCGGGCCGAACTCGACGAGTCCTGACTTGTTACTAAGCGTCGATCAGGCGCTGGCGACAGCCAGACAATGGTCGACTATCGCTGCCATTGGCGATAATGAACTACCGCTGCTTGCCGTAGATATGCGCGGCGTGCCGCGGTCGTTTCGCGTGAACAACCAGGACGATGAGCTGGCCAAGCTGATCGTCAACGCTCCGTGGGTCAACGTTGTCGTTGTCGATGATGATCTCGACTCGGTCTTCGCACCGCTGGTCGACGCATTCGATGTGGTGATTGGCGATGGCACTGCTTCCGAAGCCGCGGTGGATGTCACGAATGCTGATTCGTGTCTGCAGGAACTCGCTGGGGCGATTGCAGCGAGCCCGTTGGCGTCGGTAGCGTTAGCTCAACTCCTGCGTGTAAGCCATGATTTGCCGATTGGCCAGGCGCTGCACGCCGAGTCACTGACCTATGCCATGTTGCAGACCAGCGAACGGTTCCAGATGTGGCTTGCCGGGCGCGACAACAACACCCAATTCGACCCTGAAGAGCAGGCTGTTACGCTTGACCTCGCTGGATCGTTGCTCACGATTACTCTGCAACGGCCCGCCAGGCGTAACGCATTGAACGTTGCAATGCGTGATCAGCTGTGCCAGGCGCTTGAACTCGTGGACCTGGATCGGTCGATCGATGGTGCACTCCTGGTCGGTGCTGGAAGTAACTTCTGCGCTGGCGGCGATCTTGACGAGTTTGGTTCCACACCATCGCCTGCAGCGGGTCACCATGTACGTATGGTGCGTAGCCTGCCGACTCTCATGCACCGTGTGGCCAACCGAGTCCGCGTGCATGTCCACGGTGCATGTGTTGGTGCAGGTATCGAACTACCCGCTTTCGCCAACTCGATCATCGCCCATCCCGATGCCACGTTCCGGCTGCCTGAGATCGCGTTCGGTCTGGTGCCCGGCGCTGGCGGCACCGTCAGCGTCACTCGACGTTGTGGCCGTCATCGCACCGCGTGGTTAGCACTGACGGGCACCACGATCGACGCCGAGCACGCA
>DNHM01000134.1:1244-4868 GCA_003485885.1 Acidimicrobiaceae bacterium | reverse complement strand
CGTGGTATCAAACCCGCCAATGTGGGCGGCCCGGGCGGATGCAATCGCTGCGTCGGGGTCGGTACGACGACTACCGCCATCGATCAGTCGCCGACCATTGGCGGCGTCGGTGACTCGGGCGGCAGCACTGGCAACGGCACAGTCATGGTTGAGCACCGAGAGCAGCACAGTCTCGAGCACGACACACTCGGCAAAACTGCCCTCGACCGTCAGCACCGGGCTATACGGAAAGAACAGTTCACCATCGGCGTACCCGGTGACATCGCCTCGAAAGTGATAGTTCGCCAACCAGTCAGTCATTGGACCCGCCGACACAACACCAGCAGTCACCAGATGTTCGATGACGTCGCTGCTAAAGCGGAAGTTGCCGATGGCTTCGATCAGCCGGTTCATACCAGCGACCACGCCATAGGCCCGGCCAGCAGGCAACCTGCGGGTGAATACTTCGAACACCGAATCGCGACTGGCGATGCCCGACTCGAGCGCCGATGCAACCATCGTCAGCTCGTAATGGTCGGTATGTAGGGCAGTAGCGACACCTTGATCCACCACACAAAGCTAGACGCACCACGGTCGGATCAGGTCATTGGTTTTCGCCAACACATGCTCATGGCCAGTCGTTCGGCTGCAGGGCCAACCCGGTGGACACCGCGCAACTTCTGGTCGATGTCGTGGGGCGCGTCGTCGCAATCGCTGAGATCGAGGCGCTGGCGGCACCGAACCTTGGGCAAGCGCTTAGGGTTTCTCATCGAGTTCGGGCGCCTCCAGAATGAGCTCGACGCCGGAAGGGTTCTCGCACTCCCATGACGGGACTCCCTGGTTGTCGAGCACCGACAAGATCTCAGATACCGAGGTAACCCATGCTGCCTCGCGTCGAGTGGAACGGGCAAACACCACACCAATCAAGTTCTCGTCTTGGTCGATAATCGCGGCGCCGCTATCACCACCCCTGATCGCAACACTCATCTCGTACCCACTGCGAGCCGTCTTACGTTCCAAGTCGCCGATCGATTCGGTGGTCAGCCGGACCCGTCGCAGCACCGCTCCTTCGGTCGTGCCACTCGCGGCCCCTTCGACCATCTCCACGGCGTCACCAGCGCCCGCTACCCGAGTGGCCATGGGGCTCGCTCTGAGTCCAGGAATACGCAACACCGCAAGGTCACGGTCCAGGTCCATATGCAGGATCTCGGGTCGGAACCAACGCCCTGTCGAGTCACGCACTGCGAAGTCGCGAGTCTCGTAGATCGCGTGAGCCACTGTGACCACCGTCTCGTTGTCGATCACAAATCCCGACGATGTTGACTGCAGACTCGGCTGACATGGCAGTGTCGCTATGACGACCGGACGCTGCGCCATGGCGGTTACCGGAGCCACCTGGGTGGTCTGACTGGCTACGACGAGTCCGAGCCCACAGACCACCGCCAGGGTTCGCCATGACATACCCGCTCAGTTCCTCGGTGTTATGCCTGGCGGCCGACGAGCCCCAGGTAGCGGTCAAGGATGGGTGCATCATTGGCGACGGGTATGACAGGGCCGGTGCGACCGGACTCGACCAGCATGTCGGACATCGGGGCGATCACAGCGTGGCACGCCTGGACCAGAGCGTCGTCGAGTGCATGGTGTTGGCCGACCGCCTGAGCGAGGTCCCACGTGTGGGTCACGGCGTCCCACATGACGATCCCGACCATGTCATCGACCGTCGGAGCGTCGAACCAGAATGGGCCCTGCTGACCGAGCACACCCTGCTGATCAAGCGCCAGTAGCACCGAATCTCGTGTCTCACGCCACGCCGCCTGAGGGTCACTCATGTCGGCTGGTGGCGTTGGTCCGGCCATCTTCCCGCTGGTCGCAACCGCTGTGACGCCATTGAGGACGGCACATTGGTGCTCGAGAAGATCGGCGGCTGTCCAACCTTCGCACGGCGTTGCGTTCTGCCATGCATTGTCGTCGGTCCGCTGCACGACGGCATCAAATGCAAGCACTGCCTGCACGAAGTTGCGTGAATTCTGACTCATAGTGATCTCCGTTAGTCCGAAACGACAGACTGACACTACCCAGATTCGACAGACCAGAACCCGAACGTGAACTCATAGGGGCATCTTCTTCGCCCACAACACACAGCCGGCAACCTGGTTAGCCTCGCTGTCCCGACTCGGAAGATTGCCCGTGTTTGGAAGAAAGGTCAGTTGGTGTGTGAACGCATGGCAGCGACATTGCGCTGGCTGACTTCGATGAGATCGCCCTTGCGCACCACGAAGGAAACAACAAGATCGACCTGATGTTGTCCTGATCGAAGCCGACCACTGACCACGTCGAGCTCCATGCCTTCGACGGGTGTCAGCAGCGCAACGGCGCGGAAGCCGTCGTCGGTGCCTGGCGACGAACGTTTTTCTTCGTGAACGAGTTCGTAACTATCCCAGATCCACACATCGTTGACCGACACGAACCGACATGTGTGGTTGGCCTTGCGTTTGGACACCATGGCGCCGGGACACACGATGAACGGTCCCTCGATGTACGGCAACACGCCCATACCGTCTCGACCAAAACCGTGGTCGAAGGCGTCGTCGATTACCGCTTGTTGATCACCCTGTTCCACGGCCCGACGCCGAGTCTCATCACCCAATGCAGCGGCCAGGTGCACCAGCACGTCGTCGTCGAGTCGTTGCGCGAGCTCAACTGCTACGAGCGGATCTTCGGTGAGATGTCGCACAATCGTGCCGTAACGCCTGGTTGCCACCGACATATCTTGGCCCACGGGTGTGACAGTTTCACCGACCTGGACCACGATCCTGACGAAGTCGTCAGTACATGGCGTTGGAGCCCTCGGCGCCTTCGCCTCGGGCTCGGGCCAGTTCGGCTTTAACGCCAACGTTCATCGCAACATTGTCCGCAGTGACCGTGATCATGCGGAAACCTTGTTCGAGCCGCAGCGGAGTCAACGAACCACTCGAATGGATACCCGGGACCACGCCAGCGTTCTGGCACGCAGCAACGATGGTGGTCAACGCATCGGTGAATTCGGCAACATCATCGTTGTTACCGGGCTGCAGACCCAGGCTGATGGAAAGGTCCGCTGGGCCGACGTAGACCGCGTCGACGCCAGGTGTGTTCACGATGGCGTCCACATTGTTCAACGCATCGACGGTCTCAACCATGACGATCGTCGCTACCTGATCATTCGAAGCTGCAAAGTAGTTCGGCAGGCGGGGCGCAGCGCCACTTGGCCCCCAACTGCGGGCGCCAACAGGCGGATACCGGCATGCGTCGACGGCCGCTTGGGCTTCCTCGGCGCTATTAACCATTGGCACGATGACACCCTGCGCCCCGGCGTCGAGGAGTTTGCCGATGATCCCTGGTTCGTTCCACGGGGCCCGTGCGATCGGGTTGCTACCGCCCACGATGATGCCCTGGATCATGCCGACGCTGGCCTGGTAGTCGATCAGCCCGTGCTGATTGTCGCAGCACACATAAGACACACCGGAACGGGCAAGCGATTCGGCCGCCATCGAACTCGGAATCCCGGCCCACAGGCCAAGAGTTGTTTCGCCAGCACGCCACAGGTCACGAAGAGAATCCATGGCACATGGTCTAGCAGTTTTTCACCGCTCCGCTAGGGCCGAC
>DNHM01000134.1:0-1191 GCA_003485885.1 Acidimicrobiaceae bacterium | reverse complement strand
CACGCCTCCCGACGTCGGCTCGTCAGGACAGATTGACGATGGACGCAGGTCGGCCATCGAGCACGGCCAGAGCGTTCTCGAAGGCGTGTTCGTACAACCGACGTCGTCCGATTGCTGTCGACGATGCGATGTGCGGTGTCACCACCACATCGTCTCGGCCGAGCAGCGGGTGCCCGACCGGCAAGGGCTCGGGATCTGTCACGTCGAGCGCAGCTCCCGCGAGGTGACCAGCATCAAGTGTGACGAGCAACGCGTCATGGTCCACGAGCGGCCCGCGCGCACAGTTGATCAGGTACGAACCTTGCCGCATCGCAGCGAAGCTGGTCGCGTTCATCATGTGTCGGGTCTCGGCAGTCGACGGTGCATGCAGCGACAACACATGGGCCGACGAAATGACCTCGTCAAGTGCCGCAAGCGTGACCCCAGAAATGGGTGATGTATCAAGAAACGGATCACAGGCCATGACCTGCATCCCGAACGCCTGGGCGGCCACAGCGACACGTTTGGCAATACGCCCGAGCCCCACCAGACCCAGCGTGGCCCCGTCGAGCTCAAGCGATGTGGCGGCGCCTGGGCCGGAAAGACCATCGGCTGCACGTTTGATCTTCGCTGGAAGTTCCTTCGTCACCGCGAACATCAGTGCGAGTGTGTGCTCGGCCGTCGACACCGTCGGTGAATCTGGGCCGTTACACACGATCACGCCGGCGGCGGTGGCCGCGTCGACATCAACATTGTCGTAACCGATCCCAGCCCGTGAGATCACCCGCAGGTTCGGGAACTGGGCAAAACGCTCGGCGTCCCAATGGTCGCCGATGCCGATCACCGCAGCAGGAGCGTTGCCAAGTGTGGCGTCGTCGTGACCAATGAGATCAGCGCGGCCATCGAGGAAGTCGAGGTCGGCCTGCACGATGGGACGATCGATGTGAATACTGTGCCGGTCTGCCATAGCCGCAGTATTGCACCGCGCTGTATTGCAACGCTCCGCTCAGGCCGACGTTCGTCAGACATGGTTTTCGCAAGACTGGCCACCTCCCCTGCACCGCTCTCTATTGCACCACTCCTGCTGGAACCGTCGAACTGCGAAGCTCACTGCAGTTCTGGGCCGCTCGCGGGATGAGTGCCGTTCAAGTAGAATCAGTTCAGAGATGATTTGGCTGTACATAGCGACCGCAGTGTTTGGCGGAGCCTTCG
>DNHM01000218.1 GCA_003485885.1 Acidimicrobiaceae bacterium | reverse complement strand
AATCGAAGCCGGTTGCCGATTGGTTCAGCGGCTGGTTCGTTGCGTGCAACATCAATGCCAACGCTGTCGATCATCCCGACTGCCCACGACATGGTGTCGGTCATGAGTACACCCGCAGCGGCCTCCGATGCCCACAGCGGAAGGGTGCCGTACACATAGTTCGGCTTGTACACCCGGGGGTTCAGCGTGGACTTCTCTGGGTCAAGAACCTCGCTCCACCGCCACTCGTCAGGGTTCTCGACGTTGGCAGCGACATCGCTCCAGAAACGTTCATCGGGCTGTAGATGAGTGCCTCGATCCCAGTCCAGATTCCAGGCTCGGAGCACGAATGCCAGCAACAGGATCGCTGCAAGGATCCAACGCGTACGCGGGCCATGCCGACGGCGCTCAACTGACGCCGGAGGCGTGTTTGTTGTGAGTGGAGACGCCATCTGCGATCGGTGAGACTCAGCCAGCTACTTACGAGGCACCAGGTGAGGGACTTCGGACTTCATGGCCTGCAAGACCTGACTCAGGCTTGGGTTCACGAGCGATTTCGAACCGATCCGCAACGTTGGAACGGTCTCGTTGCCATGAGCAACAGACTTCACAAACGTCCGGTCACGTTCGTTCTCCCAGATATTGTGTTTCTTGAACGTAACGCCCGCATTCTTCAGCCGACGCTCGAGACTCATGCAGAATCCGCAGCCTGGCCGCCAGAAGAAATCGATGTGGTCTTGGCTCGTCACGGTGGTACTCCTTGCTGACCCCGCAACACTACCGACCATGCAGTACATCAACGGTGGCAGGCAGCAGTGATTCTGATCGACGTACACGACGTGACGTTGCGCCATGCCCGAGGCGAGGTGCTGTCCAAGGTCTCGCTAACCGTGAGCTCTGGCGATCGACTTGGGGTGGTGGGCCACAATGGCGCCGGCAAGTCCACCCTCCTCGGTATCGCAACCGGCGACATCACCCCCGACAGCGGCATCGTCCGCAAGGAAGGCGGGGTACAAGTTGCCACACTCCCCCAGCGTCCGGTGTTCGACGATGTCACTGCCCTAGAAGCTGTTGGTGACTCATGGGAAGCTGCCGCTGTTCTCGACCGGCTCGGCCTTGGCCATCGCACAGGAGACCGGGTCCAGGTCATGAGCGGTGGCGAACAACGTCGCGTCGCCTTGGCTCGAGCGCTCGTTGCACCTTCTGACCTCCTCGTGCTCGACGAACCAACAAACCATCTCGATATTGATGCCATCGACTGGCTCGAAGAACGGCTAAGGAACTTCAAGGGCGGGTTGCTCTGTGTGTCACACGATCGACATCTCCTCGATGCCATCACGACTCGGATTCTCGAAGTCGATGCCGGCAACCTCTACATGCACGATGGCGGTTACCGCGCCTATCTCGATGGACGCGAGGCCAGAGTCGATGCCTCGGACAAGGCCGAAACCGTCCGCAAGAACCTTGCTCGCCGGGAAAAAGAGTGGCTGCTGCGGGGCGCTCCTGCTCGAACCAGCAAGTCCAAGGCACGTATTCGCACCGCCGAAGCAATCCAGGAATCAGGGATAAAACGCGGCCTGCGCGACGAAGGGCTAGCACTGCACAGCACCACTCCGCGACTAGGCAACACGGTCATTGAGCTGAGCAACGTCCGGGTCGAGATCGGTGACCGCGTTCTCGTCGAAGATTTCACTATCGAGCTCGATCCTCGAGAACGCCTTGGCATCGTTGGGCCGAACGGAACCGGCAAGTCAACACTGCTCGACACGATTGCGCTTCGCCGCGAACCCGCAGCTGGCACTGTCCGCCACGGCTCAACGGTGCAACTGTCGTACTTCGACCAACTTGGACGCACACTCGATCCATCAAAGAATGTGATCGAGATGTTCACCGGCGGCAACCGCGACGCTGACTGGCGGGACAAGGCCCTCCTAGAGCGTTTCTGGTTCGATGCGGCGACCCAACACTCCCCGATCGACCAACTGTCAGGCGGCGAGCGACGTCGGCTGCAACTTGTACTCACGCTGGCTGAAGAACCAAATGTGCTGCTGCTCGACGAACCAACCAATGATCTCGATCTCGACACGTTGCGCGCCCTTGAAGATTTTCTCGAAGACTTTCCTGGAGCCATCGTGGCCGTAAGCCACGACCGGGCATTCCTTGAACGAGTGGTCGACGATGTCATCGTTGTCGACGAATCGACCCGAGTCGGCCGGGTGCCAGGCGGATTCGGGGCGTGGCTCGAAGCACGCCGTCAGAACCGTCGTCGGGGTCATGCTTCCACTCGATCCACAGACGAGGCACCGAGCTCCACCAAACCTGCTGCTGTCCGCCATAAGGACGCTGGCGGCGCATCGAAATCCACCTTGCGCCATCGGCTTAAAGAAACAGAAAAGCTCATCAAGAAGGCCGACAAGAGCGTCACTGCACTAACTAATCAACTGGCCAACGCAACAGATCACTCGACCATGGCATCGTTGGGAACCGAACTACACACGGCGCAGGCAGCGCTCGACGCGCTGGAAGAGCAGTGGATGGAGACCTCACTCGAACTCGAAGAGGGTTAGCCATACTTCTCGTCCGCCTACGTCAGTGGTGCATCTGGTCGATACGCTCTTTACATGACCGACGTCACCACTGACGAAATTGTTCTCGATGTTAGCGACGAGGCCCTCTTCAAGGTGCTCGACGTACGAGCAGCCGAAGAAGAAGGCGATGCGCTTGGACTGCGGGTCGAGGTAACAGGCGTCGAAGGCGTCGACTACGCCTACGACCTGGCCTTTGAACCAATTTCTGAAGCCGCCGAAACCGATGTCAAGTACTCGGTCGGTGAACTCACCGTGATGGTTCCTGCCAACAGCATCGACAAGCTGCGAGGCGCCACGCTCGACCTGCCGAGTAACCCCATGCAGGGTGGCCTGGTTATTCGCAACCCGAATCGCCCCAACCCACTTGGCAATACCGACTCGATCGAACTCACTGGTGATATTGGCGAGAAGGTCCAGCAGCTACTCACCCAGCAAATTAATCCATCGCTGGCGGCACACGGTGGCTGGGCCGAACTCGAAAAGGTCGAAGGCACCGAGGTCTACGTGACTATGGGCGGCGGCTGCCAAGGCTGCGCTATGAGCGCCGCTACCTTGCGTGAAGGAATCACCGTGATGATCAGCGAGATGATCCCTGAGGTCACCGAGATCATCGATACGACCGACCACGACGCTGGCGACAGCCCGTATTACGCATAACTGAGGATTGCGTAACTGGGGACCTCGTAACCAGCAACCGCTTTACTCAGGACCTAGCCGCCGGTGAGCGACGGTGGCGGGTTGTCGGGATTGCTCACCAGCGTGAGTGCATTCGCCAGTACGGCATCTGACTGCGCCGCGTCGACGACCGGCTGAGCGATCTGACCGCCTGCGACGTCTTCGAAAAGCAGCGGCACCGCATCGAAGAGAAATTCGGTGTTCGCGGATCCGCCCACCGGTCCACAATGGACTATCTGCACAGCCGCATCGCCAAGTTGGCCGAACCAACAGCTGGCCGTTTCATCGAGAACAACTCCACGTTCGGTAGTGAACTGTTGGTGCCATATTCTGAGCTCGTCGAGAACGCGTGTGCCGTTCAGTACCCGCAGGCTGCCTACCTCGATGGTTTCAGAAGTTGCAAAACCAGCACCCTGGCCGATGGAACCGCTGGGTGGTTCGACTTCGAGGGCCTCGATCGCGTCCAACTCAACCTGGCCAATGATCCCGCCTTCTTCGAGGTCCTGGACACGAGCCTCTTGCTCCTGGTCGAGCTCGACCGGTACAGCTACGACGCCTGACCGATCATGATCCCACAGCAACAAGACAGC
>DNHM01000078.1:1311-7208 GCA_003485885.1 Acidimicrobiaceae bacterium | reverse complement strand
CCACTCCAAACGACTTCGACGCGGAGGCGACTGACGACCGGCTATACACAATCGATTGGTTGCATTTAGTTTGGTCGAGTGACACTTCGACCATTTCGTTTTGCCGTTCAGACCGGCCCGTTTCAGGATCCGATAGCGCTACGAACATTTGCCCAACAGATCGAGGCGCTCGGGTACAACGAGCTTTTCTCGTTTGACCACATTGGTATGCGTGGCAACGCCGCCGTCGATCCGTTCGTGCCGTTACTGATCGCCGCCGAGGCGACCACCACACTTCGGGTGGGCCCCCTGGTCCTCAACAATGAGTTTCACCATCCAGCACTGCTTGCTCGAACAGCGATCTCGGTCGACCAGATGACATCGGGTCGACTCGTGCTGGGGCTTGGTACCGGGTACGCACAGGTCGAACATGACGCAATCGGTATGCGGTTGCTGCCGCCTGGTCAGCGGGTTAGCCGGTTTGCTGAGTCGTTACAGATCGTACGCAGCCTGTGCGACAACGGCTCGTGTTCGTACTCTGGTGAATACCACACGGTCGGGGTTGAGGAAATGGGGATCCGTCCGACGCAGGAACACATCCCGTTCCTGATCGGCGGCCACGGCAAACGTGTCGTTGGACTCGCTGGTCGCCATGCCGATATTTTCCAGTTCACCGGCCTGTTGCATGCCGAAGATGGCACGCCGAGCGCTGGCGGCTTTCCCTTCGATCAGATCCAACAGCGCGCCCAATGGTTGGCGGATGCTGCCGGTGATCGAGACGCTGACATCGAGCGTTCATCGCTGGCCCAGCTCACTGCTCTGGATGCTGATGCGCCCGACGACAACACGCTCATTGAGCGATACAAGATGGATGCCGACGAGATAGCCAAGACACCCTTCGTGCTGGTCGGCTCCACCGAGCAGGTCGTAGACAAGATCGAACGGTTGCGTGAACAACTCGGCATCAGCCACTACGTAGTTCGAGATCCCGAAGGCTTCGCTCCGATCGTCGAAGCACTAGCCCGGCGGTAGCGGCGTTTTACCGCTCCGCTCGGGGGTAGTTCGGATTCGCTCCGCTCATCCTGTCGAAGTGGCCAGCTCAGACAGCCGCAGCGGAGCGAGGCGGACTAGCCTCCAACGCCGCTGACGCAGCGGAGCAAGTCAGCAAACGGTTAGAGCGAGGGACGAGCGTTTCGCGTGAGAGCGAAGCGAAACGCTCCAACTGAAGTGCTAATTGCTGCGTACAAACAAAAGCATCACTGCTTCGCGAGGGTGCCCAGGTAGAGCTCGATGACCTTGGGGTCGGTGAGCAGGTCTATGCCGGGGCCCTCATAGGCGTTCTTGCCGTTGTCGAGCACGTAGGCCCGGTCACTGATGCGCAGACATCGTTGTGCATTCTGTTCAACCATCACGATTGACACGCCGGTGGCATTGATCGACTGCACGTTTTCGAAGACCTCGCCCTGATAGGCAGGGGAGAGGCCAGCTGATGGTTCATCGAGGAGCAGCACCTCGGGTTGCATCATGAGCGCCCGGCCCATCGCGAGCATTTGGCGCTCGCCGCCAGACAACAATCCCGCCCGCTGCTTGGCTCGTTCGCCGAGCTTGGGGAAGAGCTGGATGACTGAGTCCAATCGATCGGGGGTCTGACTCTTGGGGAGTTGGTAGGCGCCCATCTCAAGATTCTCGGTGATGGTCAGGCTTGGGAACACGTTCTCAGTCTGAGGGACGAAACCCACACCCTTCTCGACGAGCGAGTGCGCTGCCAGGTTGGTGATGACCTCGCCGTGCAGCCGCACCGCACCTTCGCGAACCGGGACCAAACCGAACATTGCCTTAAGAAGCGTCGACTTACCCGCGCCGTTCGGGCCGATGATGCCTACCAGTTCGCCTAGGTTGAGCTCGAAGTGCACACCGGTCAAGATGTCAACACCGGGTAGGTAGCCAGCAATCAGACCGTCGCCAACCAGGACCTGCTTCTTGTCTGGTGAACCAGTCTTCGAATCAGTGGCATTCATTGTGCGTCTGCTCCCGTGCGGCCGTCGTCGGCAGCGATGCCATCGTCGGTCCCTAGATACGCGTCGATGACCTTCTTATTCTTGGAGACCTGTGCTGGGGTGCCCTCGGCGATCACGCCACCCTCGGCCAGCACCACGATCCAGTCGGAGATGCCCATGATGACGTCCATATCGTGTTCGACGAACAGCACGCTCACGCCTTCATCGCGTAGCGCCTCGACGTGGCCAAGTAAAGACTGGACCAGTGCAGGGTTCACGCCCGCCATCGGCTCGTCGAGCAGGATGAGAGCGGGGCTGGCCATAAGGGCTCGGGCCATTTCAAGAAGCTTGCGCTGGCCGCCAGAAAGTGTGGCGGCGTATTCCTCGGCCATGTGAGACATGTTGAAGCGCTCGAGCAGCTCAACGGCGCGCTCCCGGACGTCGGCCTCTTGTTTGCGCCATGCGCCTCGCAAGAGCGAGAAGGAGAGCCTCTCGCCCTTCTGATTCGGTGCGCCGAGCAGCATGTTGTCCATGACGCTCATCTTGCCGAGCGACTTGGTCAGCTGGAAGGTCCGGACCATGCCCATCTGCGCAATCTTGTGCGACGCCATGCCGCCGACTTCAGTGCCGTCGAATTGCCACTTGCCGGTGTCGGGTTCGTCAAAGCCGGTGAGCAGATTGAAGAAGGTGGTCTTGCCGGCCCCGTTTGGGCCGATAAAGGCGGTGATGATGCCCCGTTGGACTTCGAGGTAATCGACGTCGACGGCCTTGAGCCCACCGAAGTTTCGGGTCACTTCCTTGACGCTCAGAATGGTGTCGGGTTTTTCGGAGCCCGGCTGCGGGTCAACGANNCGGTTAATTTCCGAAAAACAGATGCCTCCTGCGGTAGATAACCGATACCCATGCGAGCACGTTTGTGCATTGGCATGTTGGTAATATCGGTGTCATCAAGCTGTATATTTCCTTTATCCGGCCTTACCAGGCCAACGATCATGTAAAAGCAGGTCGTCTTTCCAGCCCCGTTGGGGCCAAGCAGGCCGTAGAAATCTCCCTGCGCGACGTCCAGGTCGATGCCCTTGAGTGCGACATGGCCACCCTTGTAGGGGGTCACTTCCTTGACGGTCAGAATGGTGTCGGGCTTCTTTGAACCCGGCTGCGGGTCAACGGTGGCGAGTAGTTCAGCTGCAGCTTCTTTGGCAGCCGACGACGGGTTGCATGATGATTTAGCGGACATCGAGCAGTGCCTCTTCCTTCTTGCCGAGCAGGCCTTGTGGACGCCAGATCATGAGTGCCGCGAGCATGACGCCCATCATGATGAGACGGATACGGCCGATGTCGTTAGAGTCGATCAGCCAATCAGGGATCCAATCGTTTTCGACCAGCTGGCGGACTGCTTCCTCAACGAATTGCAGTGAGAACCAGAAGATCGCGGCACCAACTACGGGTCCCCACTTGGAGGCTGCGCCACCCAGAATGAGTGACGTCCAGATGAAGAAGGTCGTCTGTGGCCGAAACTGTTCGGATTGCACGAAGCTGTTGTCGAGCGTTCGGATGATGCCAGCAATAGCGCCGATGACGCCACCGATGATCAAGCTCTGCAGCTTGTAGCTGAACACATTCTTACCGAGCGCCCGAGCGGCGTCTTCGTCTTCTCGAATGGCCTTGATAACCCGGCCCCATGGAGAGTTCACTAACCGCCAGACTAGGATCGTCATGAGTACGACGAGTGCCCAGCCGATGATCATCAGCCACAGAGCCTTGGCATCGAAGTTGAAGATGTCAGTCCAGAGGACATCGAAGGATCGGGTTGGGTTCTCCGTGTCGTATAGGGGATTCCAGTCGATACCGATCCTGTCAGACAGGCTGACGTCGTTGCCTCGGTCCTCGATGCTCGGAAGCCCGAACGGGCCACCGGTGATGTTGATGAGACGTTGTGAGCGGGCACTCACCCGCATGACCTCACCAATGGCGATGGTCACGATCGCTAAGTAATCACCCCGAAGCCTCAGCGCAGGTATGCCAATAAGGAGGGCAATGATGACCGAGAACAGCAGGCCGCAGACCATGGCGACAAGGATGCCGCCCGGGACTCCCTGAGTGAAGGCGATGGCCATGCCGTAGGAACCAGCGGCCATGAACGCGACCATGCCGACATTAAGGAGGCCCGTGAACCCGTAGTGCAGGTTCAGGCCAATTGCGCCGAGGGCAAAGACGATGGTGGGGATGCTGACCGATGCCCGCAGCGGAACGCCGATGAGGTCCTTCAAGTCGAACGCAGCGAGTAGGAGTTCGAACTTCATCCTAATCGCTCCCTCACGCCCAAGATTCCTTGAGGTCGGACCAGCAGGATGATGATCAATACCACAAGAGCAATCAGGAATTTCAAGTCATTGTCGAGCCAGAAGGTGCTCATCTCGCTGACGAAACCAATAGCGAGACCGCCGACCATGGCGCCGTACGCCGTGCCGAGACCTCCGAGCGTGACCGCAGCGAAGATCAGTAAGAGCATTTTCTCGCCCATTTGCCATTCGATGATGTTGGTGAGACCCAGGAAGATACCGCCCATGGCTGCAAGCGCTGAACCAGCAACCCACACCGCAAGGATGGTCTTATTGATGTCGATGCCCGATGACTCGGCGAGCGCCGGGTTATCAGACACCGCACGCATCGATGTGCCCAGGCGAGTCTTCTGCAGCAGCGTGGCAATAAGAATGAGCATGAAGAAGGCGATCGACATGATAACGATGTCCTTAACCGGGATCTTGATAGGACCAATATCGATGCCCGTTTGCAGCAGGTAGTGCTTGAAACCAACAGGTTCGGCTCGGAAGTAGATGACGATCACGTACCGCAACACGAACGCCAGACCGATCGACACAACCATCAGCGAGATGTTGTTCATCTTGCGGTCTCGCAGCGGTTTGAACAAGCCTCGTTCGAGCACGAAGCCAAGGAGTCCACCCGACATGATTCCGAGAATCACCGGTATCACGAACGGCAGCGACGGCATGAGCGCCTCGAAACCAAAGGCGGTGACGGCGCCGAACGTGACCATCTCGGAGTGGGCGAAGTTGACTAGGCCGGTGACGCCATAGATGAGCGAGAGCCCAACTGCGGCGAGTGCGACGAGGAGTCCGACTCGTAGTCCGCTCACAGCACGATTCGCAAGCTGCGTTGCTGTTGAGACAGGAGCGATGAGTGGTGCTGCGCCGTCTTCGAGCTTGAAGGCAACGGGGTACGAGCTCTTATCTAACGCGAGGACTTCTTTGACGACCTCGTTGGTTGCTCCTTCCTTGAAACCGACGCCTTCAGGCAATGTCGCAACATCGATAACGGCGGTGTATTCGCCTGTACTCGTGATTTCGATTTGCCACTGGCCGCCTTCGTCCGAGATCGAAGTGCCGACTTCGGCGCCAGCCTCATCGAACACGGTCACGGAGATATCGGGGACCGGGTCTCGGCCGACACGCAAGGTGCCTCGGATCTCATGATCGGGGGCTGTTTCCTGGGCCTGAGCGACGGGCATTATGAATGCCCCTGCCACGCTAAAGATGAGCGCACATAGGAAGATGAACATCTTCCAGCGCACTATTCGAGGTGATAGCACCGGGCAAACATAGCGCATTGTGACTCGGGACACGCTCCCTCGATTTGGTGCCAAATTGCTATACGGCTGTGCCATGTCCCATATTCCCGTTAGAGTCCGTTTCGCAAAGTAAACGCGGCACAGTCGCCGCGGCCATGAGAGGGGCCCCTATGCAACGCAGTTTTATGCGTATCGTTGCCATGTTGTTCGCACTAGCGCTTGTCGCTGTTGCGTGCGGCAGCGATGCATCAACTGACGACTCTGCATCTGCTGCAGACACCAGTTCCGAATCCACATCGTCTTCCGAAGAGGCCATGGATGACGAAGAAGACGCC
>DNHM01000078.1:0-1259 GCA_003485885.1 Acidimicrobiaceae bacterium | reverse complement strand
TATGGCCCGGCCGAGGATTGTTCCGCTGATGAGGGTGGCTTGAATATTGGCACGCTGCTTCCTGAGACGGGTGCGCTTGCGTTCTTGGGTGATCCTTTGATTCAGGCTGTTGAGATGGCGATTTGTGACATCAATGCTGCTGGTGGTGTGAATGGTCAGCTTGTGACTCGTTCTGCTGGTGATTCGGGTACTGATCCTGATATTGCAAACCAGACGGTTGACCGTTTGTTGTCGACCGAGGGTGTTGACGCCATTGTTGGTGCTGCTGCTTCTGGTATTTCTGGTGCGGTGATTGACAAGATCACTTCGGCTCCTGCGGTTCAGTGTTCACCTTCGAACACTGCTGCTGGTCTTGGTGTTGATGGCGACGACGGTTACTACTTCCGTGCGGCTCCTTCTGATGACCTTCAGGCTCCGGCTCTTGCTGACCTGATCCTGGGTGACGGTTACACCAGCGTTGCCATCGTGCCTCGTGCCGATGACTGGGGTGTTGGTATCCGCTCGTTCTTCGTTCCTGCGTTCGAAGATGGTGGCGGCGAAGTTGTCTACCAAGAGTCTTACGCTCCTGAATCAACCTCGTTTGATGATGTTGTTGCTGACGTTGTGGCTTCTGGTCCTGAAGCTGTTGTGCTTGCTTCGTTTGAAGAAGGCCTGCAGATTCTGCGCACGATGATCGAGCAGGGTGTTGGTCCTGATGTGATTCCGATCTACATCACCGACGGTATGGCTTCTGGCAACCTTGGTGAACAGGTTGTTGAAGGTACTGATCTTGATCCTGGCATTGTGCAGGGCATGCGTGGAACCCAGCCTTCGGCTGCTCCTGCATCTGGTACTGCATCGTTCCCGGACGCTTTCGCTGCGTACGCTCCTGGCGTAGACACGGTGTTCAGCTCACAGTCGTATGACTGTGCAATCGTTATTGCGCTTGCTGCTCACGCTGCAGGTTCGAACGATGCAGCTGCGATCAAGTCTGAAATGGTAAACGTCACTCGTGGCGGCGAGAAGTGCAACAGCTTCGGTGCCTGTGCTGCAATCATTGATGCTGGCGGCGACGCTGACTACGACGGTGCTTCTGGCCCGATCGACTTCCTTGATGCTGGTGAACCATCAGTTGGTTCCTACGACATCTACGAATACGACGCCGACGGCCTCCAAGTGGTCATCGAACAACTCGTCTTCGAAGCTATTGGCTGAGATAGCCCCAACCGCTCCAAGCGGTTGAAACAGAAGTGATGAAGGGACCTGGCTTCGGCCAGGTC
>DNHM01000332.1 GCA_003485885.1 Acidimicrobiaceae bacterium | reverse complement strand
AATGTGCTCGGGTGAGCACTGCTCTCTACTAGAGCGCGGCGGGCGGCCGTTGTTGAGTAGTTGGGTGACACTCGCCTTGAGTGTCGTGCCAAGCCAGTGACCAGTTGACGGTTTCCCTCGCAGTTGTAGGGAAAGCCTCGACTGTCCACCGACTAGGTGGCGTCTGTAATCATTACCGATGAAGGCTAATGATATGGGGATGGCGACGAACTCTGTAGCTCGGCCGCATTTGTAATTGGTTCGACCTGTTAGCGGCGAAGTCCGAGTTCACCAATGATTGCGCGGTAGCGCTCAACATCGATGCCAGCAAGGTAGTCGAGCAGACGACGGCGACGACCAACAAGCATCAGCAAGCCGCGTCGGCTGTGGTGATCCTTCTTGGCGGTCTGCAGGTGCTCCGTCAGATGAACAATGCGGTCAGTGAGCAGTGCGATTTGGACCTCGGGCGAACCGGTGTCGCCTTCGCCTCGTGCGTGCTTTGCGATCGTTGCAGCTTTTGCGGGCAGATTTGTTGCAGCTTTTGCGCTCATCGTCTTGTCTCTCGATTTCTTGGGTTTCGGACCCAGCCCACGCTGCCCGTTCGGTCCTGAGCTGATGTAACAGCGAAGTACCGTGACGAAGCGATGAGCATTGCCTAACAGGTGCCAGGCGGTTGCCCGACCACGAGAGGGTAACGCCGGAATACCGGTTCCACGCCTGCAGCCGAATCGTTCCGGACCGCACCCAAGAGAGCGGCTCGATAACTCGGCACCACTACCTGCTAGTAGACAGCGTACTGACGGCAATATTCATAGATGGCCATCGAGGTGGCCGTGGCCGCGTTGAAGCTATACGGCAGGCCATACACGGGGATCTCAACCACGTCGTCCAATGCCGCCAGAATCTCAGGAGCGATACCCAGCCGCTCGTTGCCCACGACCAGCAAGGTCCGTTCTTCGAATGCGTAGCTGTGGATGTTCTGCGAGTTTGTGGCCTGTTCGACACCGACCACGCGGTAGCCGTCGTCTTTGAACTTCTTGAGCGCCGGCAGCAACGTTCGGCGAACGACTATTTCCAGTTCGTCTGCACCGTCACGAGCAATCTTGCTGATCAGCTTGTTGTTGCCACACAAGACCAGTTTCTGGACGCCGCATGCACTTGCGGTTCGAGCGATCGCTGAAATGTTGACGTTGCTTCTCATAGGAACGCAAGCAACAACGAGCTCTCGAGGGTAAGAAAGTTCGGACTGAGGCCGGCGCCGCACTTGTTCAAAAGAGGCCATTGTGCACCGAGGGTACCGGAGGTCAGCTCGCTGATTCTTCGGAAGGCGCTGCGGGGATCACGACGGCTGGCTTGATCTTGCCGCCTTCCACTCGTTCATGCACAGCAACCACGGCGCACTGTGAGTCGAGCAGCACCCATGGTCCTGCACCCGTCAGGACATCTTCAGAAAGCCGTTGGCCGTTCCGGACCCGGGCGACGGTTTCGTCATCGAGCGACACCGATGGATAATCGGCAAGCCCCTCGGCCAGTGAGATGATCGTGGACTTTTCAAGGACCGCAGCGTTGGCTTCGACATGACGGCCAATCGCGGTGCGTCGTAGGGATCGCAGGTGTGCTCCCCCACCCAACGCAGCACCGATATCGGCGGCGATGGTTCGAATGTAGGTGCCAGATCCACAGCGGGTCGTGAACTTAAAGACGTGTGGCTCGCCAGGTTCCGTCGGCAAAAAGGCTGGATCGACCGAGATTTCGTGCACCGTGACCGGCCGAGGTTTACGCTCGACCGTCTTGCCTTCACGAGCAAGCTGATGCAGCCGTTTCCCGTCGATCTTGATGGCAGAGACCATCGGCGGGATCTGTTCGATATCGCCAACGAATTGGGGCGCAACCCGGATCACATCTTCGATCGTTATGTCCGACATGTCATGGCGCACCGTGACCTCGCCATCGGCATCGAGCGAATCGGTCTCAACGCCAAGCACCGCTTCGGCTACGTAGGTCTTTTCGAGCTCCGTAATGAAACGAAGCAACCGGGTACCGCGGCCGACGCCCAACACGAGGACACCGGTTGCACCTGGATCTAACGTGCCGCTGTGACCGATCTTGCGGGTGCCGAAGACACCACGAGCCTTGGCGACAACGTCGTGGCTGGTCCACTCGGCTTCCTTGTCGACCACCACGAACCCGTTGGGACCCTCATGGCCGCCTTTTCTTGCCATGGCGCGTACTTACTCTTCTTCTGAATCTTCTGTGGGTAGGGCTTCGGGTGATGGCGCATAGGCGCGATCGCCCTCGGCCTCCATGGTCTGGAGGATCTCTCCGACCCGGGTTCCTGAGCGCAAGCCGGGGTCGATCAGAAACTCCAAGTCGGGCACCCTGCGCATATTGCCTTGGCGAGCGATGGCCTTTCGGAGCCGACCCATGTGGGTATACAGACCTTCGAGATCTTCCTCTTCGAGATTCAGCGTCGAGAAGTAGACCCGGGCTCGCGTCAACTCATTGTCGACCTCGACATCGGTGACGGTCACATAGGCGACGTAATCGTCATCGATACGTCGTAGTTCCTCGCCGATAATTTCGCGCAGGGACGAGCCCAGGCGATCGGTCCGGGCAAAGCCCCGGCTTCCACGTTGGTTTCGTCGACTCACGCCGCCACGGTACCGGCCGCAGCGTTGACGCCTACTTCTTGATGACGACTGTCGATGCAATCCGGTCCATCACGGTGCGATGTTGGTTATCGGAGAACAACATCGTGAGCTGTCCTCCCATGGCATGTTGCGCCGTTGCCTCGGCTTCATTGACCGTTGGCACGAATGGCTTGCACCGCGATGTAGATCTGCGCAGCCGCAACTGCCGTCATCATGAAAGCACCACCGGGCGACTCGTTCTCAAAGACCGAGTTGCGAGCCTGGTTCCATGCCGACCAGGAGCCGATCGTGAGCAGCACATCGATGAGCGACATAATCAACGCCGGTATGAACACCATAAGCGGGCGTTCTTTGAGCGCTCCCACAAACTGGAAACCCACCAGCAGAGCACCAAACGCCACAAAGAAGACGATCACGGCGATGGCTGCGCCAACGAGTCCGTCGAGTCCGAACCCCAACTCACCGAAATCATCATCGATACTGCGAGAAGCTGCCGCCAGGAAGATAGCTGCGATCAGCGCAAGGACGAGGGGGATGGCCTTCAGCACTGAGACAACGATTGCTACCGTCTTGAGCGCCGCTGAAAACCGCACCGGCGCAACGACCGGCCCACCCCCATAGGTGTACCCGCCGTGCGGTGGCGGCGGAGCCGACACTGGGTCTGGTGGTGGTTCGAACACCGGATCACCAATCCATTGGTTGCCATCCCAATACCGCCGGGTACTGGCAGGGTCACCTGCTGCGTTGTACCAACCCGGTTCTGCCACGGTCGCCTCCAACTGTCGCCAGTATCCGCGACTCAGCTCACAGTAGACGATGGCGCTGTGACTGGACGATCGATTGGAGCAGCAAACTACCGGTCGATCTCCAGCCAATGCCGGTTGATCTGGACGACTTCGGTATCGACCGCCTCCCAAATGAAACGTTCTACCTGGTCGGCGAGTTTCTCGACCATCGACACGTGGCCACTTACCAAGGCGATACCAAGCTCACATCGTTGCCATGTGTCATGGTGAGCGACCTCGGCCACACTCGCGTCGAAGCGGCTGCGCAAGCCGTCGATGACGGGCTTGAGCAGCATGCGCTTCTGTTTCAACGAATGACTCGACGGAAACCGCAGATCTACCTGCAGAGCGAGAACATACATTGCCGAGTTAGGTACGAGGAACCTCGACGTCTTCGTAGGTTTCGATGATATCGCCTGGGATCAGCTCTTGGAAGTCGCTGAGACCCACACCACATTCGAACCCGGCGCGGACTTCGGTGACATCGTCGGTGAACCGCTTGAGCGATGTCAGGGTGCCATGCCAGATGACGGTGCCGTTGCGCAAGAAGCGGACCTTGTCGTTGCGTGTGATTACGCCGCTTTGGACCAAACAACCGGCAACGTTGCCAGCAGACTTGGTCTTGAAGACCTCGCGTACTTCGGCTTCGCCAGTGACAACTTCTTTGAACTCGGGCTCGAGCATGCCAATGACGGCTGCTTCGATGTCCTCGATGACCTTGTAGATGATCTCGTAGGTGCGAATCTCGACACCCTCTTGATCTGCAATCGCTCGCACACCACGATCAGGTCGGGTGTTGAAGGCAATAATCGTTGCACCAGCAGCTTGGGCCAGTGTGACGTCGCTTTCGGCTGGTGGACCAACGGCCTTGTGCAGGAAGTTGATCTTGACCTCGGGTCGTTCGAGACCGGCCAGGCTGTCGGCCAGTGCTTCAAGCGAACCATGAGTATCGGCACGGATGATGAGTTCGAGCTTGGCAGCTTCGCCGATCTGAACATCGCTGAACAGATCCTCGAGCTTTGCACCACTAGCGCCACCAGCGCCTTCACGGGCAATGCTGGCAACTCGGCGGTAATGCGCCCGAGTGTCGGCGACCTTGCCTGCAGTCTTTTCGTCCTGAGCAATAACGAACTCATCGCCGGCTCGGGGAACATCGCTGAGACCAAGTACCTGCACAGGCATTGATGGGCCAGCAATCTTGATGCGCTCACCACGATCATTGATCAAGGCACGCACACGGCCCCATGTGCCGCCAGCCACAAGTGGCTGTCCGACTTCGACCTGACCCTGTTGCACCAGGATGGTCGCAACGGGACCCTTACCAACTTCGATGTTGGACTCAAGCACGACACCAGCAGCACGGCCGGTAGCGGGAGCGGTGAGCTCTTCGACCTCGGCAACCAATTGAATGGCGTCGAGCAAGGCATCGATGTTGTCGTTCTGCAATGCAGAAATCTTGACCATTACCGTGTCGCCGCCCCACTCCTCAGGGACAAGACCCTGCTCGGAGAGACCGTTCATTACCCGGTCGGGGTTGGCTGCTTCGCGGTCCATCTTGTTGATAGCAACAATGATCGGCACGTCTGCGGCTTTGGCGTGGTTGATTGCTTCGATCGTCTGAGGCATAACACCATCGTCGGCGGCAACCACCAGGACAACGATGTCAGTGGCTTCGGCACCTCGGGCACGAATTGCGGTAAACGCAGCGTGACCAGGTGTATCGATGAACGTAAGTGCGCCACTATCGCGTTCGACCATATAAGCGCCGATGTGCTGGGTGATGCCACCGGCTTCACCAGCGACGACGTTTGCATTACGAATGGTGTCGAGCAGTTTGGTCTTGCCGTGGTCGACGTGGCCCATGATTGTGATGACCGGCGGGCGTGTTACACCATCTCGTTCATCGAGATCGTCGACGTCGAGCATGTCGCGCATTTCTTCTTCGCGCTCTTCGCCTGGATCGACAAGGCGGACATCGGCGCCAATCGACTCAGCAAATCCAAGGACCTGCTCATCGGTCAGCGTCTGTGTGGCCATGACCATTTCGCCGCTTTGCAGCAGGAAACGAACAATATCGGCACCGGTGCGGTCAAGCTTTGGACCGACCTCTTGCGCGCTTCCGTTGCGCTCGATCATGATCGTGCCAGACGGAACCGGCGCACCCTCAGGGGTGTACGTCGGGACGTCTACAGGACGCAATTCCTCGAGTGAACGACGACGACGACGACTGCGACGACGTGGTGGGCGACGGTTGTTACCGCGGCCACCGGGACCGCCGGGACGACCGCCACCTGGACGTGGGGGACCGCCACCAGGAGCAGGGGCTCCGCCGCCACCAGGGCGAGGAGCACCGCCTCCGCCGCCACCAGGGCGGGAGAAGCCACCAGGGCGGCCTCCAGGACGGCTTGCAGGAGCGGGGCCACGTCCACCGAGACCGGGAGGTGGCGGGATGGGCTTGCCAGATACACTCTTTGGTGGACCTGGCGGAGGTGGAATGGGCTTACCAGACGCCGAGCGAGGCACGCTTGATGGGTCAGGACGGCGAGGTCCTGCGTCCTTGCCCTTAGGGCCTGGCTTAGACTCGCCACCAGGAGCTGCGGGCTTGGCCTCAGCGGCGGGCGCAGCGGGCTTCGCTGGTGGCGGAGCTGCAGCCGGAGGTCGAGATGGGCCACTAGAGCCACTCGATGTGACGACACGCTTTGGAGGCGCCCCACCCGGAGGCGGGCTGGTCGGCACAGGGGCTGCGGGTGCGGTTGGCACAGCAGGCGGAGCAGCCGGTGGCGGTGTTGCCGCGGTGGGGGCTGCCGCAGCAGGCGCTGCCGGAGCAGGCTCCACGGGAGCAGGCGCTGCCGGAGCAGGC
>DNHM01000419.1 GCA_003485885.1 Acidimicrobiaceae bacterium | reverse complement strand
ATCACGGTCATTGCGATCACCGCGGTTCTTGCGAGCGCCGCCCGAGTCGCCACTACGTTGTGGGCGACCGTCTTCATTCGAGTCAATATCGACGGTGTCGGCGTCGGCGGTGGCCGTGTCGTCGTCGCTGCGGGCAGCATCGCCGGTTGCCCGGTCATCGGCCGAGCCGTCGGTGGACACCGAACTGGAGAAATCGAGCTGGGTCTCAGCTTGCTTCTTCGCTGCAGTCTCGTCGGGTTCGGGGCCTACGATCAGATCGATAATCTGCGCCTTGCGCATGCGGGATCCGACCTTGTTGCCCATCGCCTGAGCGATGACGGTCAGCTCGGCACGATCCTTGCCTTCAAGGGTGCTGCGATCGGAAGCCACGGGTAACTCCTGGTGAGGTGTGATGCCACTCGATCTCGATGCCTTACATGGGCTGAGGCGAAGGGCGGGAGACGGGGCGAAACGCCCGTTTGCGAAAAACTTCGGTGGCGAGCCACCTGGCGGGAACGCTATCAGTCGCACCGATATGTTCCTCCTGAGATGGTCGATGGTTAGAGGGCGTCGATCCAGGCGAGGAAGTCGCCGAACTCTTGGAACGACGCCAAGTGCGGATTGTCGTCGATGATCTGCTGCGGTGCGTGAAACAAGCTGGCAGCATCGGCGGCATTGAGCATTGACAAGTCGTTAAACGAGTCGCCACCTGCGGTCACGTGGAAGTTCAGACCTTGCATGGCCTCGACGGTGCGGCGTTTGTGGTCGGGAATCCGTAGCTCGTAGTTCACGATGCGGTCATTCTCGACGATCAAACGATGACAGAAGATCGTAGGCATGCCCAAGTGAGGCATCATCGCACCGGCGTACTGCTCGAACGTATCGCTGAGCAGCAGCACCTGATGGCGACTGCGGAGTTCGTCGAGAAAATCAGGCGCTCCGTCAAGCGGCTTGATCTCGGCCAGCACTTCGGCAACCGTGGACATCGTCAGATCATGCTCTGTCAAAATCCCGAGTCGATAGGTCATGAGCACGTCGTAATCAGGCTCATCCCGAGTCGTACGCCGAAGCTCATCGATCCCAGTCAGCTCAGCCAGCTGGATCCACACTTCGGGCATGAGTACGCCCTCGACATCAAGACAGATAACTCGCTGCTGGTCGGTCACGGAATGAGGATAAGGCGGTGACCGGCGGCCGCCACACCACTACCTCGCCCCACTACATCGCACCGGCCTCCCACGATTGCTAATCCGTTCGCAAACTGCGCGTGTAGTAGCGGATGTCTTCGAGGTGTTCCCAGCCCATCGTGGACCAGAACGTTTGGGCGCCAATGTTGTCAGCCCATACCTCGAGCCGTAATTCGGTGATCCCTCGGGCAATAAACCGGCGCTCAAGTTCCGCTACCACCTGGCGACCAACGCCACTCCGCTGTTCGGCCGGGTCGACGACACACCGCTTAATGCGCCCGCGATGACCGTCGTAGGTGCCCATGACCGACGCAACGACCTTGTCGTCACGGGCAGCCACCACGAACAGATCGCCGTCGTAATCGAGCTTGGTCACAATCTCGAAGCGGTCCCCTACCTCGTCGTGATCGACGCCACCCAATTGCCACAACGTGAGAATCGCGTCGACATCCTCGACGCCCGCGCTACGAAACGCAACCGGCCTGGCCACTAGCGATTGGCGCGAACGTGGGCTTGCACGGTCGCTAGGTCGTTCGGAAGCACGTCGAAACGTTCCTCTCGGTCAAAGAGATCACCAACCCGTTCAGGGAGCGCTGGCCGTCGGCCCGTGCCCTTCTCGACCGCGTCTGGGAACTTGGCCGGGTGCGCCGTGGCCAGACAGACCATTGGCGACCCGTTGGAACCGAGCGTGCGGGCTGCACTGACACCAACAGCGCTGTGTGGGTCGAGCAGCATCCCGTGGCGCTCATAGATCTCGGCAATGGTGTCGACGACACCCCCCGGGGCATTGTCATCTACCCGCACGCCGGTCCAGAGTTCTGCGAGCAACTCACGGTGAGGAGGGTCGAGTGTCAGCGCACCTGTGTCGCGGAACTCAGCCATGGCCTCGGCAATACGGTGACCATCTCGGCCGTGTGTCTCGAACAACAACCGTTCGAGATTGCTCGAGATCTGAATATCCATGCTGGGCGACAGCGTGGGGACGACGTCGAGGATCTCCATGGTGCCGGTTTGGAACAGCCGGGCCAGAATGTCGTTGCTATTACTCGCAACACAGAACCGGTCAATTGGCAGACCCATGCTGCGGGCCGACCACCCGGCAAACACATTGCCAAAATTGCCGGTCGGCACGGTGAACGAAACAGGCGTTGATACCGACGCAACCCGGGAGGAAGCGACAACGTAATAGACGATTTGAGCCATCACCCGGGCCCAGTTGATCGAATTCACTGCACCGATTCGTACCTCGTCGCGAAATGAGGCGTCGGCAAACATGGCCTTGACCAGGTCCTGGCAATCGTCGAAGGTGCCTTCGATGGCCACGTTGTGCACGTTCGCTGACTCGACAGTTGTCATCTGGCGGCGTTGCACGTCGCTGACCCGGCCGTGGGGGTGAAGAATGAAGATGTCGATGGCATCGCGGTCTCGGCATGCCTCGATGGCTGCGGACCCGGTGTCACCTGACGTGGCACCCACGATGGTGATGCGTTCATTACGTCGGCTCAACTCATAGTCAAACAGACGGCCTACCAGCTGAAGGGCAACGTCTTTGAACGCCAATGTCGGGCCATGGAAGAGCTCCAGCAACCACACGTTGGGATCAATTTCGACGAGTTCGACCACATTGTCGGTTTCAAATGTGGCGTAAGTGTCAGCAACGATGGTTTCAAAGTCAGCTCGGTCAATAACCCCTTCGACGAACGGCCACATGACATCCACTGCGGTGTTCACGTAGGTGTCGGTTCGGGCTGTAGCAACCGATTGTGGCCAGCTCTCGGGGAGATACAACCCACCATCGTTTGCCAGCCCGGTCAACAAGACATCGCCGAAGTTCAACGCCGGCGCTGCGCCTCTGGTGCTGATGTAGTTCATGCTGCTCATGCGCCGATAACGCGGTAGAGCGCACCAACCCGGTTGACCGACGACAGAGACGTGAGTTTCTCGATGGTCGCCGCCATGTCGGCCTCGGACGCCTGGTGGGTGATGAAGGCCAACGATGCTTCTGTTCCCGTGCCTTCTTGTTCCATCGACTTGATCGACACGCCGTTGGCCCCGAACACGCCAGCTACTTCAGCCAGAACGCCAGGGCTGTCATCGACTGCGAGGTCAAGGTAGAACGCCGACGTGGCCGCCTCGGGCGGACGCACCAGCGCATCACCGAGCGCCGGAAGCCGGCGAACTGTTCCGTGTGCGATCCCGGAGGCAGCCTCGATGATGTCGCCAAGGACTGCCGAAGCAGTAGGGCGTCCGCCAGCGCCGCGGCCGTAGAGCATGAGCTCGTCGAGCGCTCCACCTTCGATGAAGACTGCGTTGAAGCTGCCCCGCACCGTTGCGAGCGGATGGTTGTGCGGGACCATGGTCGGGTTGACCCGAGCAGAAATCTCGTACGGCGCGGTATCGCCGACTCGTTCGACAACGGCAAGCAGCTTGATGACGTAACCGAGACGGCTTGCATTGGCGATGTCCGTTGCTGTCACCCCGCTGATGCCTTCGACCGGTACGTCGGCAGCGGTGACGGCAACACCAAACGCAACAGTGGCGATGATTGCGGCTTTGGCCTGCGCGTCGTAACCCTCGACATCCGCGGTCGGGTCAGCCTCGGCATAACCGAGCCGTTGCGCTTCGGCCAGGATCTCGGCGTAATCGGCGCCGTCTTCGGTCATGGCCGAAAGCATGTAGTTCGTGGTGCCGTTAACGATGCCCATGATGCGGTCGATCGGTTCACCTCGCAGCGACTTTTGCAGCGTGCGCATGAGCGGGATGGCGCCAGCGACCGAGGCTTCGAACAACAACTCGGCGTCGTTTGCAGCGGCCAGATCGAAGAGCTCGCGTCCGTGAGCTGCCAGCAGCGCCTTGTTACCGGTCACCACCGACTTGCCCACATAGAGCGCCTGGCTAATCCACTCTCGGGCGAGCTCGACGGCGCCAACGAGTTCGACAACGAGGTCGACGTCATCAGCATCAATAACATCGCTCGCCTGATCGGTGAGCACCGCATCGCCGATACCTGGGCGAGGTTTGCTGAGATCACTCACCGCGACCCTGGTCACGGTCAGGTCAATCCCGGTCAGTGCTGCAATGTCAGTTCGTTGTTCGTTGATCAGTCCAACCAGAGAACCACCAACGTTCCCAAAGCCAAGAAGCCCAATACGCACCGACTGCATTTCCATGGACACGAGACTAGCGAGTCACTCCCCCGCTGATCCCCGACTTGCCGACCCAAATTTGCAGGGTTCCCCGCAGGCATCGCGGGTAGTGCTCCAAATTTGCGTCAGAGGATGTCGAGGCGGGGGAGATCGTCGAGGGTTTCGCGGCGGACGACGAGACGGGCGTTGCCGTGGCTGACGAACACAACTGCTGGTCGGGTGACCTTGTTGTAGTTCGAAGCGAGGGAATGTCCGTAGGCGCCAGTCACCGGAGTTGCGAGAAAATCGTCGACCACAAGATCCGCAGGCACGTTGGCTTCACGGATGATGATGTCGCCGGACTCACAGTGTTTGCCGACGAGACGAATCTGTTCGGGCCGATCAGCATCGGCGCGGTCAGGTACGAAGGTTTCGTAGCCGCTGCCGTACAGAACTGGCCGAGGGTTATCGCTCATGCCACCATCGACGGCGACATAGGTGCGGATATCTTCAAGCTCTTTGATCGTGCCCACCTGATAGATGGTCATACCCGCCGTGGCCACAATGGACCTGCCAGGTTCGGCCAACACGGTCGCGTCGATGCCAGCGTCGCCTGTCGCCTCGAGCACGGAACGTCCCCACTGGGAGATCGTCGGGGCTTCTTCGCTACCGACATACGCGACGCCCAAGCCGCCACCGACCGACAGTTCAGGCAGATTGAACCGCTGAGAAATCTCGGCGAGCACGGCAGCGGATTGGCGCATCGAATCGATGCGAAAGACCTGTGACCCAATATGAGCGTGGATGCCAAGCAACTCGATCGCTGGCGAGGTCGACGCTTGCTGAATAGCCTTGTCAGCTAGTCCCGTCGACACGGTAAAACCGAATTTGGAATCATCCTGGCCGGTTGCTATGAACTCGTGCGTGTGTGCTTCGACACCGGGAGTGATGCGCAGAAGCGCCCGAGCGATCAGCCCGGTGTCTGCGTGGATGGCTTCGATCCGAGCAATCTCGTCGAAGCTGTCGATGACGATGCGGCCCACACCCGCTTGCATCGCGGCAACAAGTTCGGCACCCGACTTGTTGTTGCCGTGAAATACCAGGTCACTCGGCGGGACTCCGGCCGCCCGAGCCACATGAAGCTCGCCCAGTGTCGCAACGTCGAGGTGCATGCCTTCCTCGTGGGCGAGCTTGGCCATAGCCACACACAGAAACGCCTTGGTTGCATAGGCAACCCCCGGGCCAAAGACCTGGACTGCTTCGCGACACCGGGAGCGAAGATGCTCCTCGTCGTACACAAAGAGCGGGGTGCCAAACTCGGCAGCGAGTTCGACGAGGTCGACACCGCCGACACTCATGCGCCCTTCAGGAGAAATCTCGGTGTTGTCCGGGAGTAGATGACGGGGGACGGGCCCTGTTGCCGATGCGAGTGCCATCACATTTCCTGGGGTGCCGACACGCCAACCAGCGTAAGCCCGCTCGTCAAGCCGATGCGAGCCGCTTCGATGAGCCACAACCGAGCCTGTGTCAGTTCGGGGCTCACGCCATCACCTACGACATAACAATCTGCGTAGAAACCATGAAATGCTGCGGCGAGTTCACGCAGCCAGGTCGTGATCTTGTGCGGCGCCCGTTCTCTGGCTGCGATGGCCACGATGTCGCTGAAGGTGCTGAGGACCCGAAGCACCTCAAGTTCACGTTCCGTGGTGAGCGTGGCGAGCTCAGCGGCAGCGAGTGGCCCCCGGGCATGCCCAGCTGCCGCAGCATTTTTGGCGAGCGAGTCGATACGTGCAGTTGCGTACTGCACATAGTGCACCGGGTTCTCCATGCTCTTGGTAGCAAGTGCGCTCAGGTTGACCTTCTGTTTGGTGTCCATGGACTGGGTCAAGAAGGTGTACCGGGCCGCGTCCGGGCCGACTTCGTCGATGACTTCGTCGAGCGAGACCATGTCGCCTAGTCGGCCAGACATCTGCACTTCGACACCATCGCGTTCGAGCGACACCAGTTGGGTGACAATGACTTCGAGTGCGTCGGGGTCGTTGCCCAGAAATGCCATCGCAGCCTTCATCCGACGGATGTAGCCGTGGTGATCTGCCCCCCACACATTGATCAGCCGGTCGGCCCGGCTGAACTTGTCTCGGTGGTAGGCGATGTCGGGCGTCAGATAGGTGTAGTCACCGTCGGCCTTGATCAGGACCCGGTCCTTGTCATCGCCTGCCTCGGTGGTCTTGAGCCAGGTAGCGCCGTCGGCTTCGTAGACCATGCCACTTGCCTGGAGTTCGGCGAGAGCATTGGGGACCTGTCCGTCGGCAACCAACGACCGCTCAGAGAACCAGACGTCGTGATGCACACTGACCCTGGCCAATGTTTCCTTGTGACTCTGGAGCGCTCGGGCATACCCCCACTCGAGCGGGTCAGCATCGTCGGGCATCTCGGCGGCCCAGTCGATCAGGTACTCACCGTGGTAGCCGTTTTCTGGCACGTCGTCGCCACGTTTACGGGCTGCAAGCGATTCGGCGAACAGGCTCATCTGCACGCCCCGGTCGTTCAGGTAGAACTCGGTGGTGACCTGGTAACCAACGGCTTTGAGTAGCCGGGCGACAGAGTCGCCGTAGACGGCGCCTCGGGCATGGCCTGCATGCAGCGGTTTGTTTGGGTTCGCACTCACAAACTCGACGTTGATGTGTGTCCCGCTGCCAAAGGCGTGGCGCCCAAACGTGTCTTCGCCGGTACTGACCGCATCGTTGAGGACGTCGTACAGCCAGGTGTCAAACAATCGGAAATTAACGAAGCCCGGCCCAGCGATCTCGACCGCTTCAACATGGGCTGGAAGGTTTGCGTTGAGATGATCAGTAATCTCGCCGGCAAAGGCACGAGGGTTACTGCGCCCAGCGGGTTTCCAATTGGCCATAGCAACGTTGGAGGACCAGTCACCGTGTTCGCGGCGGGCTGGCCGCTCGAGCTCTATCGAGCCGGCATCTACCTCAACACCAACGGCGGTAAGTGCGCCCGCGAGCGCTTCGGTCAACTGGTCACGAATCATGCCGGGCAGCGTATTCGCCGCTTGGAGCGAACCGCGGGTACTTTCTGGGTAGTCCGCGTTTCGATTCGTTCCTGGCCGAAAGGCGGACTAGCCGCGGACGACGCCTTCGGCGATGGCTGCTGCGGCGACGGCTGGTGCGACTCGTTCGATAACCCGGGGGTCGAAGACCGACGGGATGACGTGGTCAGGGGCGAGTTCGTCACCAACAACGGCTGCGATGTTCTCGGCTGCGGCAAGCTTCATCGATTCGGTGATGTCGGTTGCGCATGCATCGAATGCCCCTCGAAAGATTCCAGGGAATGCCAGCACGTTATTGATCTGATTGGGGTAATCGCTTCGCCCGGTTGCCATCACTGCGGCGAGACCATCGGCGGCCTCGGGCGTGATCTCTGGGTTCGGGTTGGCCATGGCGAAGATGATCGGATCCTTTGCCATGTTGCGAAGATCAGCAGCAGTCAACACGTCGGGTGCACTAACACCCATAAACACATCTGTGCCCGCAATGACATCTTGGAGACTGCCGGCCCGGCGTTCTGCGTTGGTGTTTGCAGCGAACCATTCTTTCACTGGGTTCAACCGGTCACGGCCCTTGTAGATGGCGCCAGTCGAATCGACGCCGATGACTTCGCCAACCCCCGCGCTCAACAGGATCTTGCCGATCGCTACACCTGCGGCGCCAATTCCCGAGATCACCACAGAGATATCCTCCATGTTTTTGTCAACGATCTTCAGTGAGTTCCATAGTGCCGCAAGTGCCACCACTGCGGTGCCGTGCTGATCGTCATGGAAGACCGGGATGTCGAGCAGTTCCTTCAGTCGTTCCTCAATTTCGAAACACGCTGGCGCAGCGATGTCTTCGAGGTTGATTCCGCCAAAACTTGGAGCAATGCGCTGGACGGTTTCAATAATTTCTTCGGTGTCTGTCGTGTTCAGGCACAAGGGAAACGCGTCGACGCCCGCGAATTCTTTGAACAACAGCGCCTTGCCTTCCATGACAGGCATTGCAGCTTCGGGGCCGATGTTGCCTAACCCGAGCACTGCGGTGCCATCGCTCACGATGGCGACGGTGTTCTTTCGGATGGTCAGCTCGTGCGACTTTGCCACGTCGTGATGGATTGCCATGCAGACCCGAGCAACGCCTGGGGTGTAGGCCATCGACAGGTCATCTCGGTCTCCGACTGAGCACAACGCTAGCGTCTCGATTTTGCCGCCCTCGTGCATGCGGAACGTGCGGTCGAACCAATCGAGCAGTTCGACGTTCTCGAGGCTCTCGACGGCTTTGACGATCCGCAACTGGTGGTCTTCGTCACGGGCGTTGACGCAAATGCTGCGCTCGAGGGTGGCGCCTTTGGCCTCGAAACCTTCGACAACCGCGATATTGCCGCCGGCGTCGCCGATCACCGTGGCTAGCGCGCCAAGGACGCCGGGCACGTTGCGAAGGCGCACTCGCATTTGGATTTGAAACGCCGCAGTAGGTCCAGTGGGAACAGCCATGGCGGGCAAGGGTAGATGTTTCTGGCGATTTCACGTTCGCAAATACGTAAAATCGTCAGAAACGTGCGAGCGCTCCTCAATCCAACGAGACGATGACATCCTGGTTGACGCGATAGCCAAGCCGCACCGTGTCGAAGCCGAACTCGGTGTTGTCAGTCGCGATGCGCAGTGTCATGGCCTCAACCCGGAACAATTGGGCGACATACTCGGGGACGTGCGGCGTGAATTAGTCGTCGAAGAGAGTGAGTGATCTCACGATGAGAGCGCCGACCACGAGCACGATGGTGGTCAATGACACCAGACCTACGGTCGAGAACTCAACGCCAGGCGTTGCCATGGATGCGTTGACATGGATACCGCTACGTGTCCCCCGAACAAAGTAGTCGCGGATCTGTATGTCATCACGGCGACTGCTTCTGATGCTCTCACAGCACTGTTAGCCGGTGGCGGCCTCGGGTTCGTCTGGCGATGGAGGGAAGTACAACGCGAATACCGCACGATCCTGCAGATTGAATGCGCTCGATTCGATACCCGTGGTGCTGTCATAAACCGACGCAACGTAGACACCCGAGAATGCCGGGGCAACCAAATGCACTCGGATCCAGGTTGAACTCGCCGTCACCATTGGGGTGGTAGACGTTGCACACGTCGGGCTGGGGAGTGCCGCCGATCTAACCTGCCGGCACTGGCGAACTTGCATTGTCAGCCCGATGGCGGATTCGACCATCGTTGCACCGCGGCGTGAGCGACGACGGCGCTTGGCCGTGTTCAGAGGGAATCTCACAAACCTTTGTGTCGGCCCATGAAGCGTGTTGTCGAGCATTTCGGGTAATTCTGCTCTGTTCCAAAAATCGTGACGCAGACCGCATGGGTCGCACGCACGAGATCGCGGTGCCCTTTCGTGAGTGCAGTTCGTGCGGCATCCACGAAACGCGACGCAAGGCGAGCAGCAATTGGGTCGAGAGAACTACTCAACTTTGGTCAGTGCGAGCCGATCTAAGCAGAGGCAGAACACCTGCGACGGCCAAGACACACACCTTTGTGTTCAACCCGAGCACCTTGACCTACACCACTCCTTGGAGTTTCCATGTTCTCGAGATCTGACAATACCGAAGAAATCGTCGACCCGATGGCCGAACCCTCGGGTCAGCGCAGCCCAATGGTGCTGGCTGCGCTTGCAGGTCTCCTCGCTATTGCGGGTGCCTTCCTGCTGGTGTGGTACGTGAGTAGCGGCAGCGACGACGTCGCCACCAGCACAGATGCAACTACTACTCCCGCTGAAGCGAACCGGCAAGTACTGGTTGTCGTCGAGACCATTCCTCGGAACACTTCGGTCAGTGAACTCATCGAGGCTCCCACCGTGTACCTCTCGGCTCGTGCGGTCCCCGAGCAGTTTGTGGCTGAATCCGCCATTACCTCGGTAGCTGAGCTTCGCGAACTTGCGGGAATGGTGTTGGCGTCAGATGCACTTGCTGGCGAACAACTACTCCGCGGACGTTTCCGAGACCCCAACGACTTCGGCTCAAGCGGTGAGACCTTCCTTGAAGCAGGATCAGGATTCGAAATCCCTGCAGGCCACCATGCCGTTGTGCTTGAACTCCCCTCTCGCCGAGCACTCGGCGGCAATATTGCCCCTGGGGAGAAGGTGACCGTTGTCGGAGGCTTTCGAGTGTCGCCTCCGGGCTCCGACGCTTTTGACATGTCCGTTGTCGTCATGAACCAGGTTGAGGTTCTGAGCATCCAATCCTCACTCGAAGTAGTTGGGCAGCTGTCCAGCGATCTCAATCAAACGGGCACAGCCAGCCGAGGCAGCTTCACGATCACGGTTGCAGTCACCCCCGAAGAGCTCACGGATCTGGTCTACACCACGAGCTACGGTGAAGTCACACTCGCCACCGCCGTCGAGGGCCTCGATAACGGCGACGGCCCCCGTGCGGCCACACTCATTGACCAGATCGTTGGCGACGATGGCGTATGGCTGGCCGAAATCGAAGACGGCAACCTCATCGACATCGTCTCGGCATACTCGGCCGAACAAGGCCCTGAAGGCGAAAGCATTCAGCTGGATCTGCCCGGGGACGAAGACAACACCAGCGATGTCGGTCTCGCTACTCAAGAAGACGACATCGCCGGAGATTCATGAAGATCTTCAAGAAAGGCGAAGAATCCAACAGCGAATCCGGCCTAGCAGGCGTAGTAGTTGCACCCGCTGCACCGGACGCAGCTCCCGTGAACAACGACATCGCTGACCTCGTTGACTGGTACCTCAACCCCGACGCACCCTCGCCGGTCGTTGACCAACCGGCAACGGGGTGGACGAACCTAGCAACACCTGCAGCTCCAACATCTGCCGCTGTAGCGCCTGCTGCTACTCCGGCACCGGCCAGTGCCGGGACCATCGAGTACACGCCAGTTCCAACTTCACGACCAAGCGACGCGATGCAGCTTCCCCCAGCGGCGGCCGTTGTATCCGCAGAGGAAGCGCCCACTGGCGGTCTACCGGCGGTCTCTTTCGAGCGGCCGCCTCTGACCGAAGAGCTCAACGATCTTAAACACTCAGCCAAGGACGCGTTGACGGTCCGACTTGGTTCTCTTCTCTCCGACAGCACCGTCAGTGAAGAAAAGCTTCACGACTTAGTCATCGAAGGCCTCGCCGACGTTCTCCTAAATCAGGACACATCGGCATACAGCGAGGCCCAACTCGATCAACTCGGCGACGAACTACTGCACGACATTCTTG
>DNHM01000318.1 GCA_003485885.1 Acidimicrobiaceae bacterium | reverse complement strand
TCCATCAGTGCCCGGATCTCGTGGAAGTCGCCTTGTGCTGCCAGTCGGCCTTGGGTGATGACCACGACGTTCGAACCGAAACGTTCGACCTCTTCGAGCACATGGCTGGACACGATCACTGCCCGGCCTTCATCGCCGAGCTGATGGAATAGCGCAACCATATTGAGCCGCTGGCGAGGATCAAGGCCGCTCAATGGTTCGTCGAGCAGGATGACCCGAGGCTGATGCACGATCGCTTGCGCGAGCTTGACTCGTTGGCGCATGCCCTTGCTGTAGGTCGGCAACCTGCGGGAGTCGTTCGCGTCGAGTTCAACAAGGTCGAGCACTCGGCGGGCCTCGGCATCGGCATTCGCCATACCTTGGAGTTGGGCTGATGCACGGACGAACTGCAGCGCAGTGGAATGACCGAAGACCGCTTCCTGCTGCGGCGCCAAGCCGATCTCGGCCGCAATCTCAGGGTCCTTACGAGGGCTCTTGCCCAACACAGTGACGGTGCCGTTTGATGGCAGCGCAAGGCCACACAACATCCGAAGCACTGTCGACTTTCCAGCGCCATTGGGGCCAAGCAACGCAGTCACACCCGCTGACACTGCGAAACTGACATCGCTGACGGCGACCAGATCACCAAACCATTTCGATGCCCGGTCGACGACCACGAGTGAACCCTCGGGCGCAACAAAAGGCGCTGGGCCCGTCGGCACCTGCCCTGCCAGTGGAGGAGGCGGCATTGGAGGTGGCGGCATTGGTTGCGGCGGCGACAGGGGCCGTCCTGATGGACCGGTCGCAGGAGGAGGCGGTTGTTGTGTGCTCATCGTTCGACCTCGATGGTCTGGTACCGCCACCAGCTCAGCGCCAGTCCAAGCGCTGCATAACCAATAGCCACCAGTACCACCACCGAGCCAGATAGCTGGTCGATCGCCAAACCGGTGTCCGTCACGTCAGCAAAGATGTGTTGCCATGCCTTACCGATTACGTCGGCCGGTGATGCCAGCATGACCCATTTTGTAGTGTTCGCCCCTTCGGTCAGGATGCTGGTGACAATGCTCGGGACGATGAGCGAACCGATAATCGAAACGCTTGCGATGCCCCACCGCTTGGGAATCGACGAGACGAACATGCCCAAACCGGTGTAAAAGCTGGCAGCGATGACGCCAGCCACCAACGCCCTACCCATGATCTCAATGAAATCGAGCGGGCCACCCGGCCCAGCACCAACGAAGGTGTAGGCAACAACCAAGAAGATGATCGGGGCGACCGTGACAAGCAACATGACGGAGAACAAGCCGATCGCCTTGGCCAACACATAGGTCGTGCGGTTGAGCGGCGAGGCCAGATACATGGCCAACATTCCTGTTGTCCTGTCCGTGGTTAATACCCCCGGAGCGGCAGCCGCGGTGAAGAGAAACAGCGCCCAGAAGATAGCCCCGTAATAGTCGCCATACCCCAGCAGGTCACTGACGCCAAAGTCGGGCAAGAAGGCAGACAAGCCGACCATGACGATCGCTGGCAGGAACGCCAGGGCAATCGTGATGGCTGGAACAATCTTGTGTTTACCAGCTCGTTTGAGCCCGAGCGCCCGCCGCATACTGTGCACAGCCAAGCTGCGCACCGCCCACGCGACCCCAGCACGTTCACCAACATAGGAGCGGTAGCCAAGGTCGTGGATTTGTGTGCTCATGTACTGACTCCAAGCGCCGCTGCGTCGTTGGATTCAAGGAAGACGTCCTCGAGCGAGGTCGTCTGGTCACCGAGACGACGAAGCCCAACGTCAGCCCACACGACAACGTCGCGTATGTAGTCATGGATCCAGTACGGATCTGCATCTGGTTGGGGTGGCGCATCAACCATCAGCCGACTCCCCACGATGTTCACGATGAGCCCGGCCTTGCGTAGCGTCTCGGCGACCAGCTCGTGACCATCGTCGAGTTCGACCATGACACCGGTTCGCCCACCTCGCATCTCATTAATGTTTCCTGAGCGAATGACCACCCCATTGGCGATGATCACCACATGGTCGCAGATGCGTTCGACCTCTTCGAGAAGATGCGAAGACAAAACCATGCTGATGCCATATTCGGTACCCACTCGATGAATGAGCTCCAGCATGATGTCTCGTTGCACCGGATCGAGGCCGTCGGTTGGTTCATCGAGAAGTACGAGTTCGGGATCATGAGCGATAGCTGCTGCCAGTTTCACTCGTTGGCGCTGGCCGGTCGACATCGTGCCAATCGGGCGGAAACGTTCTTCACCAAGCCCGACCAGCCACAACGCATCGCTGGCTCGTTCAGTACTTGCCTGCTGGGGAAGGCCGTGCAGCTGAGCCAAATGCCGAACAAGATCGGCAGCTTGCACATCGGGTGGCAGATGATGATGTTCAGGCGAATAACCGATCCGGGCACGAATCTCGGGGCCCGCGGTTTGGGGATCATGACCAAGCACGGTCAGGTTCCCACCATCACGTGGCTCGAACCCCAGTACCAATGAAAGCAGCGTTGTCTTGCCCGCACCATTCGAACCGAGAAGACCGGTGATGCCTGCGGGGAAGTCGACGGTGATGTCGGACAACACCGAGGTCGTCCCAAAACTCTTGGCGACTCCGCTGGCTGTAATGACCGCTGCACTCATGGGCGTCACCTCGGGTTGGAGCGTAGTGGCACGGTTGTCCACCCAGTGAGGGTGCCCGAACTCGTCACCGTTCCCAATCAGGGATAACCCTGAGTAGAGCTGATTCTGCGAGGTTTTGGAGCGCTACAGGTTGAGATGAGCGATGACTTGAGCGACGCACTCGTCGATCGGGTTCGACGTGTCGACCCGAATCTCCGGATCTACCGGTGGCTCATACGGCGCCGAAATTCCGGTGAACTCGGGGATCTCGCCCGCCCGCGCCTTGGCATACAGGCCCTTGACATCGCGGGCTTCGCACACCTCGAGCGGTGTGTCGACAAACACTTCGACGAAGGCCCCTGGTGGGTGCAACGCTCGAACCGCGTCGCGGTCAGCGACATACGGCGATACGAATGCGGTGAGCACGATCAGTCCCGCGTCTTGGAAGAGACGACACACCTCGCCAATCCGGCGGATGTTCTCGGTGCGATCCTCGGGAGCGAAACCCAGGTCGCGATTGAGCCCAAACCGGACGTTGTCGCCGTCGAGCACATACGCGGCAACACCTTTTTCGATCAACGCTTTCTCGACCGCGAACGCCAACGTTGATTTTCCGGAACCAGACAGTCCGGTGAACCAGACCGTCCGCGACGGATGACCAAAGTTTTTGGCCCGATCGGCGCCGTCGATATGGCCTTCGGCTCGCACAATGTTGGCCGAAACGGGCTCTACCCCACCGGCGCCATCAGCCAACGACGCTCCGTCAGCCATTGAGGAAGCCACGGTCGGTCAGAAGCGCCATGATCTGCTCGACACATTCGCCAATGGACTGGGTCGAGGTGTCCACACGCAGATCCATATTGGTCGGTCGGTCATAGGTTGCGGAGACACCGGGGAACTGGGGAATGTCGCCTCGGTCCGCAGCCTCGTACAGGCCGTTCGGATCGCGCTCTCGACATACCTCGATTGGTGTGTCGACGAAGATTTCCAAATAGTGCTCGGTGCCAACCAGCTCCCGGGCTTGATCGCGCACCGACGCCTTTGGAGCCGCCAGGGCGGCAATGGCCATGATCCCCTGCTTGTTGACCAGCAACGCCAACTCGGCAACCCGACGCAGATTCTCAGAACGTTCCTGCGCGCTGAAGCCCAGGTCGCGACTGATACCCAGGCGAATGTTTTCTCCATCGAGACGGATCGCCGTCTTGCCCAGGTCGAATAGTCGACGACTGAGCGCGGTAGCGATCGTGGACTTGCCGGCTGCGCTGAGCCCGGTGAGTAGCACCGTGCACGGCTGCTGGCCGAGACGTGCGGCACGTTCGCTCGGCGTGATGTCTGACATCTGACGCGTCAGGCTGGCCTCGGGGGCTTGATCCCACGACGACGAAACACCGGTGATCATGCCTGCGGCGACCGTCGCGTTAGACAGCCGGTCGACCAGGATGAATGACCCGGTCTGCCGGTTCGTGCTGTAGGCGTCGAAGAGCAATTCCCGATCGCTGGTGATTGCACACAGGGCAATGTCATTCAGAGCAAGCGATGTCGCTTGCTCTTGTTCGAGTGTGTTGATATCGATCCGGTGACGGATCAAGGTGACCGATGCGTTACTCAAACCGTTCGAGGACTGCAGTAGATATTGCCGACCCGGTTCGAGTTCGGTGTCGTCCATCCAAACAATCATTGCGTCGATGTCGTGGGCCCGGAACGGTCGCTCGCCGGCCTTGACCAGCAGGTCACCGCGGCTCACATCGATCTCGTCGGTGAGCGTGACGGTGACTGCTCGACCTGGCCCAGCAACGTCGAGGTCACCGTCGAAGGTCACGATGCGTTCAACGCTGGACCCGACGCCCGATGGCATCGAGATGACTGGATCGCCGGGCTTCAAGACACCCGATGCAATCGTGCCGGCAAAACCACGGAAGTCCAGATCAGGACGGACAACGAGCTGTACCGGCATACGGAAACGTTCAAGATCAATGCCAACTTCGACATCGACGGTCTCGAGATGTTCCATCAGTGTTGGTCCGCTGAACCACGACATGTTGTCGCTTGCATCAACGACATTGTCACCGAGCAGAGCGGACATAGGCAGGAAGTACGGGTCGACCAGTTCGAGCGACTGTGCGAAGTCTCGGTAGTCCTCGCAGATTTGATTGAAGCGATCCTGTGACCAGTCAGCGATGTCCATCTTGTTGACCGCAACCACGACATTACGGATGCCGAGCAGGCTCGCGATGAAGGTGTGGCGTTTGGTCTGGGGCAACACCCCATAACGAGCGTCGATCAGGATGATGGCGAGCTGGCAGGTTGATGCACCCGTGACCATGTTGCGGGTGTATTGCTCGTGGCCTGGCGTATCAGCGATGATGAACTTGCGCCGAGCGGTAGAGAAGTATCGGTAGGCAACATCGATCGTGATGCCCTGTTCACGTTCGGCTTTGAGGCCATCGGTGAGCAAGGCAAGGTCAGGGGCATCGCCTGTCGTTCCCTGGGTAGTTGAATCGGCGGTCAGGGTTGCGAGCTGATCTTCATAGATCATCTTCGAGTCATGCAGCAGCCGACCGATGAGCGTGGATTTGCCGTCGTCGACGCTGCCACAGGTCAGGAAACGCAACAGATCCTTGCGTTCGTGTTCGGCCAGGTAGGCGTCGATGTCGGTGGCGATGAGTTCGCTCTGATGCGACATTAGAAATACCCGCCGTTCACAAGTGCAACTAGCCCAGTGTTCACTAACCGAGTTACTCGCTGCGCTCGCAACTCGCTCGGGGACTGCCGCATTAGAAATACCCCTCGCGCTTCTTTTCTTCCATGGAGCCTGACTGGTCGTAGTCGATCACTCGACCTTCGCGTTCAGACCGGGTGGCCAGCAGCATCTCCTGGATGATCTCGGGCATCGTTGCCGCGGTTGACTCGACGGCACCGGAAAGGGGGTAACAACCCAGGGTTCGGAATCGCACCGACTTCATCTCGGGTTCTTCGCCTGATTCGAACTGGAAACGTTCGTCGTCGACCATGATGACCACCCCATCGCGGTTGACCACTGGGCGGGGCGCCGAATAATACAGCGGCACGATCTCGATGTTCTCAAGATGGATGTACTGCCACACATCAAGCTCGGTCCAGTTGCTGATCGGGAAGACCCGAATGCTCTCGTCCTTGTGGACCCGACCGTTGTACAAACTCCACAATTCAGGACGCTGATTTTTCGGATCCCAGCGATGGTTCTTGTCCCGGAAGCTAAAGACCCGTTCCTTGGCCCGAGACTTCTCTTCGTCTCGGCGAGCCCCTCCGAATGCGGCGTCGTAACCACCGGCAGTCAGCGCCTGTTTGAGCGCCTGAGTCTTCATGATGTCGGTGTAGTTCTTCGAACCATGCTCGAAAGGATTGATGCCCTCGTCGATGCCTTCCTGATTGGAGTGCACCCGCAGTTCAAGGCCAAGTTCTTTAGTGACTCGATCGCGAAACTCGATCATTTCCCTGAACTTCCACGTGGTATCGATGTGAAGCAGCGGAAACGGAATCTTGCCCGGATAAAACGCCTTGCGCGCCAGATGAAGCAGTACCGACGAATCCTTGCCGATCGAATACAACATCACAGGTCGTTCGAATTGCGACACGACCTCGCGGATGATGTGGATCGCCTCGGCTTCAAGCTGTTTGAGGTGTGTGAGTCGTAGCTCAGGGGGCAATGTGGCGGTAGCCATGGCCAGCCTTCTCTAGATCGAACTGCCTCAGGGTACGCCCCAAACACCTCGGTTTTGGTTATTCCTTGCAGGTCATTGGCGAGGCAAACCAGCGTGATGGAGTCAGATCGTCGGGGGGTTGCATCGATCCTGACCTGTTCGGCCTCGGCCACAACACTACGAACTGGGACAGCCAGCGTTGCAACATCAAGGGCGGGGCCCACTTGGGTGATATCGATAACGAGTTCTTCGTGAAATGCTCGCTGCGGGCCCAGTTCAGTTTCGCCGAACACTCTGGCTTGATCCTTTGTGAATATTCTCACACTCATGCGGTTTCCACACGATTTTCTGAATCGGATGCCTCTCATGAGAGGACTCAGAAATCTAGAAACCTTTTACGACTCCACGAGCATTTTGACCTGAGCAGATACCGCCAATTGGTTAACAAATGGGCCAAAAATTCTCGAAATTGGTGGGGTGTCATAATGCACGGTCACAACGACGAAGTCAGCGCCTGGTAGCGGTGTAGTGCTGAACTGGACGTCGATAACCAGTGCATCGCTACCCAGCGTCGCCACGTTTTGTGCCAAAAGGCCTAGGTCCGTCGACGGATCCACCGAGACGGCGCGCGCTGTCTCCCGCGCAATGTGGGTAACGCCAAGCTGTGCATAGGCCACCACGGCCACTTGGATCACCACCAACAACACGACCAAGACCAGCGGAATGATGAGCGCGAACTCA
>DNHM01000010.1 GCA_003485885.1 Acidimicrobiaceae bacterium | reverse complement strand
CTCTCGCAGCGAACCAGGCAGATCGAGTCGACCGGTGGTATCGAGCAACTTGGCCTCAACCCCACAGGTAACATGGATTGGTGACCGAAGGTTGAGGCGCCTCACGGTAGAACTGAACTCAGGGAGCCATGTTGTATCAGCGCGCACATGGTCCACCAGTCCGATCATTTTGAGACCGCGTCCCAAAGCAACCGCCACGTTGGTCGCCGGATGATCGCGTCCATCGGAAAAGTTCGAGTGCACGTGTGCATCTACCGTGAGATCGATGCTCATGCCACCCGTCCTTCAACAGCAGCGCTCATCTCTGCGATTGCATCAGCGTGGATGATCACATCCTCCCAGTGACGAACAATGCCGATCTCGTCGAAGCTAACTAGGCGATCGACCGAGTAGCCCAGTGATTCACTGAGCGCCAGTTTCGGGATGTCGAATCCGGCAGCAATCGTCAGTGGAAGCGAGCCGGGGAAGCGGGGGTTGACCTCCAAGAGCGCAAGGTGCCCGTCGCGGTCCCGGCGGCACTGCACATTGGCTGGACCGGTTAGGCCAACGGTGGTCACAGTGTCCAGCGCAAGTTGTATCGCTTCGTCGTCTCGCACCGTCCTACCTGCGACCGAGACCCCCGAGTCGACTTTCAAGCGCGTCCGAGGCACTGCACCGATCGGCTCGCCCGAGCAGTCAACGTATACGTCGACCGACAGCTCTTCGCCCGGTAAATACTCCTGGAGGATGAATGAGCCATCCCGAGGTACCCGGCTGAGATCTTCGGGTCCATCGAGGAGCTGCACGCCACGGGACCCGCTTCCCTGCCTCGGTTTAGCAATAGCCGGCCACGACGGAAATTCCAACGGATCGAACTCGACGTCGATCAAATAGGTGACCGGACAGCGAACCGTTAACTCGACCGTGCAGGCCAGGAGCCATTTGTCGAGACATGTCAAAAGTGCAGGCTTCGAGGCGACAATAACCTCGACACCCAGTTCTTTAAAACGCTCCCGACCATCTGCAAACGGTAGGAGCTCAGTATCCACCGTCGGGACAACAACATCGATCTGCCAGCGTCGACAGAGATCGATTATTCGATCAACGAAATCGAAATCTTCGCCCCGGGGAACAAGCGCGCGTCTCCCACTTCCAACGAGGTAGAGCCCAACCGCGCACGGGTCGATATCGATCGCGAACACGTAGGCCTCGGCGTTGAGGGAGCGGATGACGGAGACGCCGGCTGGGCCGCCTGCGCCCGTCACGAGTACTCGGGGGTTATGAAGATGAGAGGACATAGCCGTCGACCTCCCTTAAATCAATGGTTCGTTGGGTTGATTCTGAATTGGACCGTGTCAAGACTTGCTGTCGAACGATTTCTAACGGTTCAGCGTGATTGGATTCGACAAATCGTCCCCAGTAGCGAGCGGTTGCCCGCAGCAGGTCGTCGGCCAAATAGGAGCACTTCGTTGTCTGGCTCCGATAGGCCGCTATCGCCGCTAGCTTGCGATCGATTGTCGCATCGACCGGTACGAAACGGCGCGGCGCAAAGTCCACGGTTGCTGAGGGAGATTGGTAGCTAAATACCTGAGGCATGGCTCGGCAGGCAACCAACGAGGCTTGATGAACAGCCCGGTGGTCCTGATGTACGTCGTGCAAACTGTGTGTGTAAACGATCATCGGGGCCAAGCCACGGACAACGTCCTCGATGAGATCGACCGTCGGTCCGTTCGTCCAGATGCGCGTGTCGGGTAAGTCGCCGAGAATGAGTGCGGCACCTAAGAGCTCGGCTGCTCGTTCGGCTTCTTCGATGCGATCAGACACCGCACCGCCGCTCTCGCCCCGGCTCAAGGTAAGAATCGTGACATGATCACCGCGGTCGACATGATCGATGAGCGTTGCACCAACACCGATCTCGACGTCGTCGGGATGAGCACCGATCGCCAGCACCCGATCTCGTGCCGCCCGGCACTTCGCTAAGACCTTCGATACTGTGTCGATCAGGACTTTTGCGTTCAACGGCTTCAGTAGATAGTCGTCGGCCCCGTTGCGTAACGCAAAGGTGGCATCTTCGAGGGTTGCAAAGGCGGTCATCAGCACCACCGGAAGCTGTGGATCGTACCGGCGAGCTCGCTGGAGAAGATCAAGGCCGGTCATTCCCGGCAGCCGGACATCGGATAACAAGAGGGAACAGGGCAAGCGTTTGAGTGCTTCTAGTGCCTCATCGGGACGACTAAAGCTCACCACCTCAAATCCGGGTCGATCGAGGGCTCGTTGGACAAATCGGGCTGCGTCAGGATCATCTTCGACGATGATGATGGTCGCGGAATCATTGGGCGCTGCGGTGTAAGTAGTCATTGGCCGGCGACGGTCTTGACCAGGCCACTACGGTCGTTCTCGACGTCACCGGCTCCGCACGAATCGGGGCAAAGGTCGGCCCCGACATCTCGGAAGCCGGTGATCAGGCTTCTTAAGGTGACGAAGTTGATGCCGGCTGATTCACAACCCCGGTAATCCATTCTTTCGAGACACGCGATCACCATTTTTCGCGCCGAAGCCCGTCCGGCGTAGATTTGACTGGGTCACATCTGCTATTTTTTGTGAGGCCTTTCATACCTCAAAGCATATGGATGTGGGTGAGGGACCTCGGTTGCAACTTGGTTGCAGCTAAGCCAGTCGGATTCACCCAGGCTGGGAGTAGCGGTACCCAACACCTCGCACGGCATCGATCGGAGATACCTCGGCGCTTGCGAAGGCCATCTTACGACGAAGCCGATGAATCACGTACTTGACTCGGTCCGGACCGATTCCAGTCGGATCACTCCAGGCCAGGTCGAGAAGCTGGACCGGTGTTAGTACCTGAGGCTGGGATTTGATGAGCGCGTGAAGCACCCGAAACTCAATCGGTGTGAGCTGAACGTCGTGCCCGTCGACGACAACTTTATGGCTCGCTGGATCGACGATGAGTAAGCCATCCTCGTATACCTCGGCCGGTTCCTCTGACCAGACTCGTCGCAGCAGCGCCTGGACACGTGCCACGAGCTCTTGGTTCCCGAAGGGCTTGGTCATGTAGTCGTCGGCGCC
>DNHM01000400.1 GCA_003485885.1 Acidimicrobiaceae bacterium | reverse complement strand
GAAGCCGCTCGTTTGATGTGCCACAACGCAGCTCACAAGTTTGACCAAGGCATTCGGGCTGATCTCGAAGCGGGCATGGCCAAACTGTTCTGTTCAGAGATGGCGGCTGAGCTTGCGTTCGAGGCCATGAGGATCCATGGCGGCAACGGCTACACCAGCGAGTATCCGGTCGAGCGTTACTACCGAGATGCGCCACTCATGATCATTGGCGAAGGCACGAACGAGATTCAGAAGCTGGTGATCGCTCGCCAACTTCTCGACAAATATCGGGTTACGTGAGTCCCGGTTAGCGGGACAAGGTGTCGGAATCTCAGAAATGTGATCGTCGAGGAACCAAAACCACCTGTTCATGCGTCATACCTATGTGCGACGTCTTAGAACGAACCTTGTGCAGCCGGTAGCGGCGCCAAAATCGCTGGCCGCACTTGGTGTGTCCCTCGTGCTCATCATGTCGGCTTGTGCTTCGGGCCCGGCCGAAACTGGCTCAGGTGCAACAACTGAGCCAATAACGAGCCCAACCCCGGTCATCATCGCAACTACCGGACCGACATCGTTGGTTGTCCCCACTACTGATCCGTCATCGACGGCGACTGCGGTTCCCCCGAGCACTGCTATTCCTGAGAACACGGCAATACCTGGCCCAGCAGCCTCATCAACACCCTTGGCAACCGCTGCGCTCACAGCAACGACTCGGCCGATTCCGACAGCACAAGCCACAGCGCAACCAACTGCAACGCAACCCACCGCAACGCCTCGACCTGCAACGGCGACCGCTGTGCCGCCAACCCCAACACCGACATCAACATGGGTCAACCCTGACTGTTTCGTCGGCCCTGGTGCCGCCGATGAGCCCGTGTGGTGGTGTGGCGGCAAGATCTGTGTCGTTGGTTCGCCGCACTACGGGTGCCCGACGACTGTGCCTGGCCAGCCGTATGTCCTCATTGACTGCACCATTTCTGACCGTGATATCGAGGTGAACGAGATCATCACGCTGACAGCGGTGCAGACTCCTGCGGACGCACCGGTGCGTTACGCATTCAGCCACGGCGACGGCACGATTGACAACACGTCGGTTTCACGGGCGTTCTATGAGGCTCCCGGGTCCTATACAGTCACGTTGCTGTGGCAGTACAACGGCGGCAAGGGAAGCAAATCCTGCGGGACCGTGCATGTCCGACCGGTCAATGCGCCGACACCCACCGTCACGCCCACACCGGACGCGGTGCAGATCGGTTGCAGCATCTCGCCTCGGCGGCCTGTCGAAGTGAACGAGACGCTGACCTTCACCGCCTTTCAGAGCCCAGCCAACGTGCCCGTCACCTACGTGTTTGATCACGGCGATGGCACTCTCGACGAGACGTCGCAGTCGTTGGCCTACTACGCAGCTCCCGGCTTCTATCAGGTACGACTCAACTGGGCGCACGACGGCCAGAGTGGCACGACGTTCTGTGGAACGGTGACGGTTGAACCGAACTTTTCCGCCAGCGACTATCTGGGGCGCACACCAGAATCGGCAGATGCGTTGGCCATCAGCCGCGGGCTAACGACTCGTATCGTGAGAATCGATGATCAAGTCTTCCCCGGCACCGAGGACTACCGCCTCGACCGAGTCAATATCGAAGTTGATGCCAACATTGTTACCGAGGCGTACTTGGGTTGAGCCCGATGATGCGGCCGGCTAGCTGATCGGTAAGTATCTGTACATGCGTCGCGCCGTACTACTCGCCGGAGGGTGGGCTCATCCGGGCCATGATCAAGTTGCGGCAGTGTCTGCCTTACTGGCGGAGCGGTCCTTCGAAACCCGAGTCGTGCGTGATCCAGCCGATGTGCCAGCAACGCTCGATGACGGCTGTGATCTGTTGGTCGTTGCTGCGTGCTGGTTCTCGATGACTCATGAGCGCTACACAGATGAGCAACGCCGAGACCATGCGGTCGTGTTCAGCCCGGCGCTAGATCAGGCGCTCGCCAAACTCCGCAACCAGGGCTGCCCGGTTCTCGCGCTACACACCGCGGTGATCTGCTTTGACGGACACGCCACTTGGGCGGACTGGCTGGGCGCCACGTGGAACTGGACGACCAGTTGGCACCCCCAGCCGGGGCCCATACTGGTGGAGCCTGCCGACGAAACGCCTATCGAATTCCCGGCTTTCACCGTTCTTGACGAGCTGTACCAAGGCCTCGACCTTGCTGCAGGTGCGGACATCGTCGCTCACGCTGAAGGTCATCCGTTGGTTTGGCTCCAGTCCACCGAATCGGGCAGGGCAGCAGTCAACCTGCTGGGCCACGATCACCAATCACTTGCGGAACCCAACCACCGCCAGCTCAATGGCCAGCTGCTCGATTGGTTGCTGCGGAACTAGTCAGCGGCTCTTTGGTCTTGGTCAGGAGTTGTCGGTCAGAGGTTGTATTGCACCGCAGCGCGGGCGGTGATGTTTGGCTTGATCCACTCTGCGATGAGTTGGACATGGCTTTCGTCGGCGGCGTAGGCGCGGTAGTCATCAACCGATGCGAAGTCGCCAACCGCTACATAGTCCCAGTTGCCGTCGCTCACGCCAGCATCAGGCCCATGGTGATACGCGGAGACACACGGCAGTGTGGCAAGCGCATCAAGCCCTGCACTGACCGTTGCCTGGGTTTCATCCGACACATCGTCGGCCCACCGGAACATCACACAATGACGAAACACAGAACTACTCCTTGAAGACCGTTACAGAATGACGTCATACTCTACGTTCGGTAGGAGCTTCCAGAATGATCCTGGTGCAAAGATCCCTGTGTAACCGGTCGATCCGCAACGAGTCGATGCGGACCGATCTGTTCAAGCCACATATTGCCTTCACGAATGCCTTCACCGCTTCCAGAGACGTACGTGCGCTCGATATCCACGATCTGTGTTCGCCAGACATCAATTTTTCTCGGGCTCGATCAGACGGCGGCGACTTGCGAGGCCAGGGTGCTGAACACCGGTTGGGATCGTCGTATGTGAACCATTCGGGGACGATTGGGTCACGGTTGAACGTGTGTTGACGACGTAGGAACCCGTCTCGACGTGAAACTTTTCTGACAAGACGGGGACCAAAGTCGGGTTGTGCAGCGTGTGTTGAGCATGAGAACACGCACCCATATTGTCGTGCTGGTCGTCACTGCACTGGTGGCCAGCGTTGTGGGGTCTGTTGTTGCGGTGGCGAGCACGGCCGGCACGGCA
>DNHM01000468.1:4795-4954 GCA_003485885.1 Acidimicrobiaceae bacterium | reverse complement strand
ACGCAGTCGTTCCTGGTCAAAGATGTCTGGACGTTGAGAACTACCCATCACCACCGCAGACGAAGTCGGCTCCATGATCCACAACTCCGCGGCATCACCCTCGGTCGGGATAGGTAGCGCATGCAGTTCGGCTGCAGTACCAGCAAACCTGCGTTGTTC
>DNHM01000468.1:0-4750 GCA_003485885.1 Acidimicrobiaceae bacterium | reverse complement strand
GAGCGCTGGTGTTCAACCACGTTCGGGCAACGCACGCATGGACCGACACCACTCGAGATACACGATTGCGTCGTGCGCCGTCGGCAACTCGTCGGGATTTCCTGACAACGTGACGTTTCGGAACGCCATGTAGTCAGAACGGGGAACCGGAAGATGTGACCCGCTTGCCCACCATCGCTGTGGCGCCAGCGACACTGCCTGCCGCATCGCGGTTGGAATGAGATGTGGCTTCTTCACCAATGAGAACAGGATCCGGGCGGCGAATGAGACGGTTGCGATCACCGTCCGAATCTACCGGCAGGAAGGGGGCCGCCCTGGATTGGTGTACACAAGTGGCTATCGTTGCCCGGCAGGCAAGCCGGAGGACATGTGAGTCAACAAGTAGCTGAGACACCGCGCGTCGAATCGTTTACCGATTTGTTCCGCACGATGACAGCAAACATCGAACAAGTAATCAAGGGCAAACGAGATGTCGTGCAGCTGACGTTGCTCGCGCTCTTGGCCGAGGGCCACGTGCTTCTCGAGGATGCCCCAGGAGTTGGCAAGACCACCATCGGAAAAGCGTTAGCTGCGACCCTCGATGTGCCATTCGGTCGAATCCAGTTCACGCCCGACCTGTTGCCAAGCGATGTAGTTGGTGTATCCATCTGGAATCGCAGCACCAACGAATTCGAATTTCGCCCAGGACCGATCTTTAACGGCATCGTGCTTGCCGACGAAGTCAACCGGAGCTCGCCCAAGACTCAATCCGCGCTTCTCGAAGCAATGGCCGAACGTCAGGTAACAACCGACGGCACGACCCGACCGCTGAACCAACCGTTCATGGTGATCGCTACCCAGAATCCGCTGGACCACGCTGGCACCTATCCCCTGCCTGAAAGCCAACTTGACCGGTTCTTGGTAAAGGTCTCGGTTGGGTACCCCGATCGCGAAGCAGAACTCGAGATCCTCGATTCACACGGCGGCGCCGACCTCCTTTCCAAGGTGCAAGCAATTACTGATACCCGCAAGGTGCAATCGATGATTCGGGCGGTTAAGTCCGTTCATGTGTCGCCAGCGTTGCAGGGATATCTGGTGGACGTTGCCGAGGCGACCCGTCGCCATCCAGCGCTCAGCCTTGGCGCCTCGCCTCGCGCAACCCTCGCGCTCCAACGGATGGCTCGCGCTCGAGCAGCAGCCGCTGGCCGCAACTTCGCGACCCCGGACGATGTCAAAGCCCTAGCACCACACGTGTTGTCGCACCGACTCATGCTGAATCACGACGCCGAGTTGCGTGGTGTGACAACAACCGAACTGATCGATGAGATCTTGCAGGTGATTCCCGCCGGAGCAGCCTGACGCCATGCCGACTCGAGCTGGCTTTGCGACCGCGACGTTCGCGGTCCTTGCACTGGTCGCGGGGCGGGTGTTCGGCATCTTCGAGTTGTACATCATTGCGGCATCGATGCTGGCACTCGTTGCCTGCGCGAGCTTGTGGGTGCTTCTGAACTGGCGCTCGCTGCACGTGCGCCGTATGGTCAACCCTGCGCGGCTGCACGCTGGTTCGACCACCACCGTCACGCTCGATCTATCAAATCAGAGGCTTGCACCTACCGCTGTCGCCCGCATCACCGACGAAGTCGAGGGCACAATCCGCGCCGATGCGCACGTGCCGCCGATTCGCAGAAATACGAACACTCGGGCAAGTTATCGAGTGCCAACCCAGACGAGAGGACGAGTCGGTATCGGACCGATGAAGACCCGAGTTACCGACCCGTTCGGTTTGGCATCTTCTACCCGCACGTCGGCTCCTGACACGAGTCTGCTGGTACTTCCACGAGTCGACACCATCTCGCCGCCTCCCCAACCTGGAGGGACAACGGCCCAACAAATGGATCGCTCACCAAATCGAGTTGGCAGCAACGGCGACGACTTCTCCTCCCTTCGGGCGTACGCGATAGGCGATGATCTCCGCAAGGTCCATTGGCCAAGCAGCGCCCACAACGGCGAATTGGTGGTGCGCAACGAGCACATCCCTGAACACGGCCACTCAATGGTGCTGCTCGACGTTCGCGCAAGCGCCGCCGACGCCGACAGATTCGAACTCATGGTCTCCGCTGCTGCAAGCATCGTGGTTGCATGCCGAGAACGGGGCGACCGGGTACGACTGGTGACAACCAACGGACTCGATCACATCGCAGATACGTCTGCTGGTTGCGATGCCATCCTCGACCTCCTTGCGGTCGTCGAACAGTCCAAGTCCAACTCGGTCTCCCTGCCGTTTCGTGCAGGTCGCAGCGGTTCCGAAACGAGCGCGACGGTGGTGGCCGACGATGCTGACACGCTCATTGCTTCGATGCATTCTGGACGCATTGCTGGTCAGAGCAACTATGTCGTGCGGTTCCAGCCCGAGGGGGCGAGCCCCCAAGCCGGTTCGACACGGCTAACTTCGAGCCGCATGATCGACATCCAGCACGGCGATGATTTTGCATCGGCGTGGGCGCGAATCGTCCGACGATGACTTCTACGACACAACCAGGTCTCTCGCAAGGTCAGGATCTGCGATGGGTATGGCTGGCATCGGAGATCTTGCTGGTAGCCACCTCGGTCTCAACGGTGTTCCTGTTAGGACGGATCTTCGCAGACGACACCTTCATATCACCGTTGCTCTTCACCCTGATCGTCGGACACGGTGTGCTCATCGCCATGCGTTGGTTCGGTTTTGGGACAGCAACTTCGGCGCTGCTGTCGCTTGTCGCCACAGTCGCAGCCGTTGTTGCCATTCATTATTCGGCATCGGCGCTGGCTGCGGTGGTGCCAACATCGGCAACGATCGAACAGTTTCGTAGTGATATGACTCAGGCTCAGGAGCTGTTCCAGAGCACCAAGGCGCCAGTGCCTGCTGTAACCGGCTTTCTCGTGATCTCCTCACTCGGTCTGTGGATCATGGCCTTAGCTGCGGACTGGGCGGCATTTCGACTCTCCGCTCCGGGCCAGGCTCTTCTTCCTTTTGTTTCGCTACTGGTGTTCGTCTCCCTTCTGGGTGTCGACGAGAAACGTCTTGCCACTACCGCCACCGCGTTGATGTGTGGTGTGTTATTCCTGCTCGCCCACAGATCCGCTGCCCGAGCTGCGCACGGAGTGTGGCTCGACCACGGGCCCGGCCGTGGCTATGTCTCGCTCATGGCAGCGGGTGGCGTCGTTGCGGTGATAGCGGCACTTGCGGGGGTACTCGGCGGGCCAGCTGTTCCTGGCGCGAACGCAGCCCCACTTGTTGAGCTCGGCGAAGAATCACGAGAGCAGAACCGGCCACTCGAGGTCATTTCTCCGCTGGTACAGATTCAACCACGACTTATCGATCAGAGCGATCGAATCTTGTTTACCGTCGAGACAAACCAGCGGGCGTACTGGCGCATTGCTGCCCTCGATGTGTTCGATGGCGCGTTGTGGCGTTCCCAAGGTCAGTTCCGGTCCGTAAATGACGATCTGCCAGTTGACTATCCCAGCGACGCCCCCGTCGATACCGTGACCTCGACTTTCGACCTCGGTCAGCTCAATGTGGTCTGGGCACCCGCTGCCTATCTGCCAACGGGCTTCGAGAACCTGAGTGGAGTCGGCGTCAACTACGAGTCCGAAAGTGCGACCTTCATCGTCGACACCAACGATCAGCGCACCTCTGATGGCCTCATCTACACCGTGACGTCTCAGATCCCCCGGTTCACGCCCGATGGTTTGCGCCAGCTAGCAAACGAGAGCAACGAGGTCGCAGATCAGAGGTACCTGGATCTACCCGACGACTACAGCCCGCTCGCCCGGCAGACCGCCGAACAACTGACCGCTGGCATGACATCGCCCTACGACAAGGCATTGGCGCTGCAAAACTATTTCCGTGACAACTTCACCTACGACATCGACGTCGCCAAAGGCCACGACATCCAGCGGCTCGACGACTTTCTCAGGGTGCAACGCGGCTACTGCGAACAGTTCGCTGGCACCTACGCATCCATGGCTCGCGCCGTCGGATTGCCATCCCGTGTCGCCACAGGATTCACACCTGGGGATCTCGACCCGAACAATCCGAACCAATATCTGGTCCGGGGCAAACATGCACACGCCTGGCCCGAGGTGTTTATTGCCGGCGCTGGCTGGGTTGCGTTTGAGCCGACACCCGGGCGTGGCGCACCGAATGCATCTGAGTACACAGGCGTGCCCGAGGCCCAGGACTCATTCGATAGTGATGCATCCGGCGGCGACCAGGCCGAGGACGTTCCCGAGACTCCGGCCGAACAAGCGAGCCAGGCCATTCCGCCAACACCAACACCGATTCCGCCCGACACCTTAGAGCCACCGCCCATGACCGAAGCCCAACAACTCGAGGCTGAAGCTGCTGCCGAGGCCGCAAGGCAGTCGAATGTAGTGCGTAATGTGCTGCTCGTTGTCGCTGTATTCACGGCCTGGGTATTTGGCATCCCCGCTCTTAAACGCCTGCGCCAACGCCGACGGGCGACACGCATTGGAACCACACCACGCCGGCGTATCACCTTGGCGTGGGCTAGCACCGTCGACTTCTTTGAGTCGCACGGCCAGGAGCCATTCGAGTCCGAGACGCTGCAGGAATACGCCGAACGGGTGCAACTCAGCATCCCTACTGTGCACCCGGCGTTCGATGACCTCACCGAACTGGCCGTCGAAGCCTCGTATGACGCGGCGCCGCCGACCGAAGAACAGGCTGATCGAGCCGAACTACTCAGCCGCGAGATCGTCCACACCG
>DNHM01000192.1:19058-21709 GCA_003485885.1 Acidimicrobiaceae bacterium | reverse complement strand
GACTTTGCGACATCGGATCCGATCCGTTTCGCAAACGTGACCGGCACCGGCGACGGCCGCGACGGCACCGATGCCATCGCACTTGGCCCGTACGTGGCCGAGCAGTTGGACCCATCACTGTCATGGACCGACATCGAGGCCTTCCGCGATCTGTGGCCGGGTCCAATCATGCTCAAGGGAGTACAAGACGTCGACGATGCTCGCAAGGCTGCCGATCTCGGTATCGAAGCGGTGGCATTGTCGAACCACGGCGGACGTCAACTCGATTCCTCGCCGGCACCCTTTGAGCTGTTACCTGCAACCGTCGATGCAGTTGGTGGCCAGATTGAGATCTTGGTCGATGGCGGGATCCGCCGCGGCGCCGACATCGTGAAAGCCGTGGCCATGGGAGCGACGGCCTGCATGGTTGGCCGGGCCTATTTGTACGGCTTGGGCGCAGCCGGCGAGCGGGGCGTTGACAAGGCGCTCGGTTTCCTGCACGACGAGTTCGAACGCACCATGAAACTCGTCGGTGCCGCGAATGTCGATGAGCTTGGGCCCGACTACATCCAACCTGCCTAGAGGGATATCCAGGCTCAGACCCCAGGCGTCTGTCAGCTACGGCGGAACCAGCCCCTTTTCTTAGCTCGTGGCGGCTGGCTGACGGTTTCGTTGGTGTCCATGTCCAACCGGATGACCGGAGGTTTTCCTTCAATCGGGCTGGGTACCCGTTGCACCACGGCCCGTTTTTCAGCGGTTGGGCCGACGGTGTCGCCGGTTGGTAACACCTTGTCGGGGTCGGTGACCATCCACCGGACCAACTCCATGAGGTACTCCAGTGCGCCCGTCTCGGTGGTAGACGACGTGATGTAGAACTCTTCTCGGTCGTACTTCGAGAGACCATGGGTGAGGAAGCTCATCCGATCGGCACTCTCTTGGGCGGCGGTGATATCCACAGTGATCTCAGTGGCGATGCCGCCGTTCGCAGTCTCGACAACGGTGGCGAACAAGTCGGCCCGATGAAAGATCGCACCGTCGCCCAACTTGGCGGCGACCGCAGGGCTGCACTGCACAAGTGCTGCGGTGACAATGCTCATGGTCACCTCGGTTTGCAGTGGGTCGTCTGGCAGGTCGAACGCGGTGACGATGTAGTGACCAACATGATGGTCAATGGTTTCTGGCTCCGGCGAAGTCGGGCCAACCGGCATGTGGGCTGCATCCGGATGAGGTATCGGTAACAGCGCGACGATCAGGGTGCCACCGGTTTCGATTCGAAAATTCAGCGTGTCAGGGTCGCCCATTTCATGAGCCAGACCGACACCGAGTTGTGTGGCGGCTTTGATGACCTGCACCGGATCGGGCGGCGCATTCGTCGAAACGAGGACAAACGAAACCGGCTCAGCAGATGTCACCCGATCACCCTAGGCCCGTTGGTTTGGGACCTACGAGGTCTGGCCGCAGCTCATAGGCACGAGCGTGCACCGGCAGATTGGGATGCCAGCCGAAACGCAGACCGTGTGCCGGCGAAGTGCGAATACGCTCGACGGATGGACTTCGCGATCGGCCCCGACGATGTACGTGCTGCGGCTCGCAGGCTCGATGGGGTCGCACATCACACACCCTTGCTTGAGTCCCGCCGACTGAATACGAAGCTTGGCGGTCGTGTCCTGCTGAAAGCCGAGAACCTACAGCGCACTGGTTCGTTTAAGTTCCGGGGCGGTTACAACGCGATCGCGATGTTGACGGATGACCAGAAGCAGGCGGGTGTGGTTGCCTTCTCGTCAGGAAATCATGCACAGGGCGTGGCGCTCGGAGCGCACCTGTTGGGCGTATCGGCCAAGATCGTGATGCCCACCGATGCACCGCCGAACAAGCTGGCAGCAACCCGGGGGTATGGCGCCGAGGTCATCACCTATAACCGGTACACCGAGAGCCGCGAGGACATCGGTGCCGAGCTGAGCGAACGCGAAGGTCGGGTGTTGATCAAACCGTATGACAACCCGTCGGTGATGGCTGGCCAGGGCACCGCCATGTTCGAAGCCCTCACCGATGAACCCGGGTGTGACATGGCTGTCGTCTGCCTCGGCGGTGGCGGCCTGTTGTCGGGTTCTGCAACCATTGCGAAAGATCTGAATCCTGACATCGAGATTTTTGGGGTTGAACCCGATGCAGGCGACGACCACAAGTTGTCTCGCCAGGCAGGTGAACGAGTAACGATTGATGTTCCCGTGACCATTGCTGACGGCCAACAAACCACGGCGCCAGGCGAGCTGACATGGCCAATCAATGATTATTACGTCACCGATTTTGTCGGCGTTACCGACGACGAAATCATCAACACGATGCGCATACTTTTTGAGCAGTTCAAGGTTGTGGCTGAACCCAGCGGCGCATCTGCACTCGCTGCCATCGTCGGCGGCCATGTCTCGGTCGTCGACCGCACGGCAGTGGTCACCATCAGCGGCGGCAATATCACTGCGACCCGTTTCGCCGAACTCCTGGCCACGTAATGCGTTACCGATAACGAACCGGTGCCAGGCACGGGTTCGTTAGTCAGCGACACTGAGGCCATGAGTGACACTGCACATGCACTGACCACCTACCCGATTCACCTTGGCCTGGGGGCGACGGCCGAGGTCGAGCCGGTGTTCACCGGTGATATGTCGTGGTAT
>DNHM01000192.1:407-18982 GCA_003485885.1 Acidimicrobiaceae bacterium | reverse complement strand
AGCATCATGGTGCGTGGACGATGTGGGAAATGCATCCGAATGGAGCCGAGGTGGTGTTGTGCACCGCAGGCACCTTGTCACTGACCCAAAAGTTGCCCGAAGGCGAAGTCACCACCGTGCTTCAGGCTGGTCAGTACATCGTCAATCCACCGGGTGTCTGGCACACGGCCAACGAAGACACTGCGGGTACGGCCGTCTTCATCACCGCTGGTGTTGGCACCGAACACCGAACCCGGTGACGGCCGGGTGACTACAGTTCGGCCCGATGAAGACTGTGAACGTTGGTGTGTTCGGTACGAGCTGGTGGGCCGACACCATGTACCTGCCGCCGCTCGATAACCATCCCGGCGCCAAAGTGGCTGCAGTGTGTGGTCGTAATCCCGCCACCACAGCTGCGTTTGCCGCAACATGGAACGTGCCAGCGAGCTACACCGATGCCGCCGCAATGTTCGACGGTGAGGACCTCGACGCCGTCGTGATCGCGACCGCCAATAACAGCCACCATGAGCTGGCGATAGCGGCTCTCAAACGGGGGTTACACGTCTTGTGCGAGAAGCCGATGGCGTTGAACGTTGAACAGGCGACCGAGATGTATGACGCTGCCGAAACCGCAGGTGTCATCACCATGATGCCCTTCACCTATCACTGGATGCCGTCGAACCAATGGGTGAAACAGCTGATCACCAACGGGTACATCGGGCGACCACTCCACATCAACGCCCGGTATTACACCGACTTCGGGTTCGATGATGCGTACTCATGGCGCTTCGACCGCGAGATCGCGGGTTCAGGCATCATCGGTGATCTTGGATCCCATTGGATCCATCTCGCCCGGTGGTTGCTCGATGACACCGAGACGTCGATTTCGGCGTTGACTTCGAACTTTGTTGACCGGGGCTCCCGTCCCGACGGCACGGTCTACGACCAGACCGAAGACAGCGTGGCTATGACCATTCGATATGCATCGGGTGCTTACGGCATGTTGCAAACCAGCGCGGTGTGTTGGGAAGGCACCCCCTTTGGACAGACCCATCACTACGAGGTGCATGGCGACAAAGGCACCCTCTATGCGACGTGCGACTGGGACACGGTCCAAAAGGTCGAAGGCCTCCGTCGTGGCGACAACGCGGGCCGTCAGGAACTGCCAATTCCCGACGAGATCTGGAACGGCGTGCGGCGAGACACGGTGCACAACACCTACCGCGATGTGTTCCGCACCACCAGCTCGATGACCCGGCAATGGATCGACGCGATCATCGATGGCAACCAGTCAGGACCAGGGTTTGAAGAAGGTCTTGCCGTGCAACGAGTCCTCGACGCTGCCGTCGAAAGTGCAGCATCCGGCGGTTCGGCAGTGTCCGTCTAACTCTGGGTTGATCAGGGTGTGGGTTGTTGGCTCGTTACGCGCAGCTGACGACGTTTGACCAGTTCGATAACGATCTCGAGCACGGTGACCACGGCCGCGACGACGCCCACGATGATCAGGCTGACTCGCATCGGCGGCAAGTCAAGCGCATAGAAGTCGGCCCATGGTGAGGGAACCATGGCGATGCCAAGCGCAGCGATGAGTCCGACGATCAAGAATCCTTCGTTTCGCCGAATGGGTGTGATCAGTCGATGGAGGATGAACAGTCCGGCCAGGCTCAAGGTAAGTGTCGCTGCAGTGCGAGCTTCCTCGATGGTGGCGTCCGCAATAGGTGAACTGGTCAGCCAATACGACGCATAGGTCGCAGCCGCAGCGACGGTCCCCGCAGGAACCGCGAAGTGCAACACCCGACGTAGATAACCGGGTTTGCTCGCCGGTTCGTCTGGCCGGAAGCTCAGAAAGAAGCCAGGAATGCCAATGGTGATCGCTGCGATGAGGAACCTGTCCCGATGACACCGGTGCGGTTTTCGATTGACCTGACCAGCCTGCGAAATGCGGTGCTGATCCGGGGCGGAATTGGCGATGGTTAGGCCGCGCCTTTGGCTTCATTGATTGCCTGGGCGAGACCGTCAAGGTCATCAACAGTGACCGTGAGCGCTGAATGGTCCTTGGAACCAATAACACGACGCACCTTCTCATCGAAGTGCACGCACACCCCACCGTGCGTTGATGTGCCGAAGGTCAGCCCGTCGTCAGCGAAGGACAGACGTATACCCACTGCCTTCCACCATTGGTAGTCGCGGGTCACGTGCGCGTCGGTTACGTTCGCAAGCGGCGTCTCGACCCGTGCCCGGCCAAACGAGGCGGTGAAGGATTGGTCGGTGACCGTTACGCCGTCGACCCCCTCACGGGCACCAAGTGGCCACCACAGCCCGATGAATTTGCGGTCGAATCGATAAGGAAAGAACATGTTCTGCCTGTCACTGATGTCGAACGGGCCACGCTGTCTCCCGATGGGTTGTTACTAGTTTGCAGCACCGGCAACACTGGGTTTGGTCACAGCCGGGAGATGATGTCGTCGACCACCTTGGTCGGTGGCCGCTCGTCGGTTGACACAGCCTCGAACTGGCCGTATCCCTCGGCCCGGATGCGCATGAGTTCCTCGACTCGACTCTGCGGATCGTCGCCAGCGAGTAACGGTCGGCTCGATCGCCGGCGCATAACTCGTTCCATAATCACCGCAAGTTCGGCGACTAGGCAGAAAATCCGATTTCCTTGCTGTAGCGCAGCGACGTTCTCGGGATCGAGCATGAACCGCCCTCCGGTCGAGATCACGTAGCCGACATCAGTCGTGAGTTCTTTGGCGATGTCTCGTTCGATAGTGCGAAACCCGTCTTCGCCCTGTTCTTCGAAGATGCGGGGAATCGGACCGTGCCGTCGTTCGATCATCTTGTCGGTGTCGATATGTTTCAGATGGAGTCGTTGGGCCAGAAGTCGACCAACCGTTGACTTTCCCGTGCCCATGAAGCCGGTCAAGATGATGTTGTTAAAGCCAGGGTCCGGTTCTGGCATACCTTCCGGCGCAGGGTTGTGCGCTACGTCAGAAGGTCCAGAGGACATATCGGCCATAACAAGAGTTTAGGAACCGGGGTTCCTGAATGCCGCCCAAGCGAATATTCTGGTTGACTTCGGGAACAACCTTTCCACGACCATGGGTTTGGACATCATGAGCACGACTGACACGCACGCAAAAAATCGCGGCGCCAAGATGAACGCAGCCGACAAGAAAGCTGCACAAATGGCAGCTAATCGCAAGGCTCAACTGCAGTGGTATGCCATGGGAGCTGCGTTGGTTATCGCCATCGTCGCTGCAATTGTTTTGGTCGTCGTGTTCACTGACGGCGCTATTCCTCTGGGCTGATCTTCTCCGTTCGTCAACAACGCGGCTCGCGGGGGTAGAAACCCGGACGGCCGCGTTGTTGTCATTTTGGCCTCCCGAAACAGTCAGTCTCGGGCGAGTACTGTGGGGGAATGCGCAAGATTGGGTTATTGAACGGCCCCAACCTCAACATGCTCGGCACCCGCGAACCCGAGGTCTACGGGACCCGTTCGCTCGATGACATTGTGGCCGATCTTCGGACCTACGCTGGCGAACGAGGCGCAGCGTTGCGCGATCATCAGTCCAACGTCGAAGGCCATCTTGTCGATGCCATTCAGGAAGCTATGACCTGGGCCGATGGCATCGTCTTCAACCCTGGGGGCTACACCCACACCAGCGTGGCCTTGCGTGATGCCATTGCTGGGTGTGGCATTCCGGTGGTCGAGACACATATGAGCAATGTGCATGCTCGCGAAGAGTTCCGAGCGAACTCGTTACTTAGCGGTGTGTGTGTCGGTGTGATCTGCGGCTTCGGTGTCACAAGTTACAAGCTCGCCATCGATGCAGTTATTAGCCACCTCGACGGTTAACCAAACTGGGCCGTCGGCTCTGTATATTGACGGCTAACCAAACAACGGGGAGCTCAGGTAACGCTGGGCTGAGAGGACGAACACTTCGTCGACCCGCACACCTGATCTGGGTAATGCCAGCGGAGGAATATTGTGAATCGTTCAACCACCACATGTCGTGCAGTCCTTGTGGCGCTCGTTCTTAGTCTTTTGGCAGTTGGGTGCGGCGGTAGTGATGCCGACGTTGCCGACGAAGGGTGCCCCACGATCACCCTGGTCACTTACGACTCGTTCGTGGTGTCCGAAGGGCTGCTGGAGTCGTTCACCGCTGACTCTTGTATCGAGGTTGAGCAGGTTTCGTCTGGCGATGCCGGCCAATTGGTCAGCAGCGCAATCTTGACCAAGGACAACCCGACGGCAGATGTCATGTTCGGGATCGACAACACGTTCCTGCAGCGGGGCCTCGATGCCGATCTCTTCGTGCCGTATGAATCGCCACTGCTGGCAAACGTCGACGCGGCACTCCAACTCGACCCCGAGTATCGAGTTACACCCATCGACTATGGCGATGTGTGCGTCAACTACTGGCTCAGCGAACTTTCAGGTGAGGCTCCGGCCACTCTCGACGATCTGATCGACCCGGCACATGCCGACCAGTTCGTGACTATGAACCCAGAAACCTCGTCGCCTGGTTTCGCGTTTCTGCTCGCCACTATTGCTCGGTATGGCGATGGCTGGGAGGACTACTGGCAGTCCCTGGTCGACAATGGTGTCTCCATTACTGCTGGCTGGAGTGATGCCTACTACGGCGAGTTCATCGCTGGTGGCGGTTCCCGCTCCATCGTGACCAGTTACGCATCGAGCCCGCCAGCTGAAGTGATTTTTGCTGATCCGCCGATCGACACCGCGCCGAGCGCGGTGTTGTATGACAGCTGCTTCCGGCAGGTCGAGTTCGCTGGCATTCTTGCTGGCACCGAAGCACCAGGCGCGGCGCAACAACTCATCGACTTCATGCTCAGCTCAGATTTCCAAGAGGACATCCCACTGAACATGTTCGTGTATCCAGCGAACAGAGATGCGGCGTTGCCCGAGGCGTTCGTAGAGTTCGGCCAGCTGGCGGACAATCCAGCCACGCTCACCCCGCAAGAGATTGAAACAAATCGCGAGGCCTGGACCGAACGCTGGGTCGAAATCGTTTTAGGTTGAGCTCATGAAGACATTCCGCAGCGCGTTGTTGGCAGTTGTGCCAGCGATGTTCGTTGCGGTCTTCTTTGTGTACCCGGTAGCCACCTTGTTGGCGCGCGGGTTGGGGCTTGATGCAGGTCGTTTGCTCGAGGTGATCACCGGTTCTCGGTTCCTCAAGATCATCTGGTTCACGACCTGGCAGGCAGCGCTCTCAACCTTGCTTGCCGGGTTGTTCGCGCTGCCGTTGACCTGGGCGTTAGCCAACCGGCAGTTCGCAGGTCGGCGACTCGCTCGTGTGCTGGTGACGGTGCCATTCGTGTTGCCAACCGTGGTGGTTGCGGGTGCGTTTATTGCGTTGATGGATCGGTTCAATCTCGACGAGGGAGCGGTGCGACTTCGTCACACGGTGTGGGCCATTCTGCTCGCGCATGCCTTCTTTAATGTCGCAGTGTTCGCCCGCAGCGTGGGTGGTTTCTGGAGTCAGCTCGATCGTCGGCCAGAAGAGGCGGCCCGCACACTGGGGGCATCGCCGTGGCGGGCGTTCGTGGAAGTGACCTTACCTCGGCTTCGGCCGTCGTTGATCGCAGCCGTGTCGGTCGTATTCCTTTTCAGCTTCACATCTTTTGCCGTCATTTTGCTGCTCGGCGGACCCCGTAGATCCAGCATCGAAACCGAGATCTACCGGTATGCGGTCACCCGCTCCGACATCTCGACTGCTGCCGCGCTGTCGATCGTGCAAATGGTCGCGGTGGTGTCGTTGGTCGTCACGAATGGATGGCTGCAACGTAGAGCCGTGGGTCGACAGGGGCTGGTTGCCGACCGGGCGGTGCCGGCCCAGACGGCGCGTCAGCGTGGCGTGCTGGCTACGACGCTGACTGGTACCGCCGTCGTGTTGGGTCTGCCCTTGGCGGTGCTGGTCGAACGGTCGCTGGCGAGCGGTGGCGGTTACTCGTTTGCGAACTACCGGGCGTTAGGTGAACGCGTTCGGCTCCTGCCGATCAGCGCTGCAGATGCATTGGTGAACTCACTCGCGTTCGCGGTGGTGGCCGCAGGTATCGCTCTGGTCATCGGAGGTATGGCGTCGCTGGCCATCGTGCATGGCACCCGCTCGGTGAGCCGGCTCCTCGACCTTGGCATGTTGCTGCCACTTGGAACGTCCGCGGTGACCTTGGGGTTCGGTGTTCTCATTTCGCTTGACCGCGGTGTGCTCGATCTCCGGGGCTCATGGTGGATCGTGCCGATCACCCAGTCGTTGCTAGCAATTCCCTTCGTAGTCCGGGGTGTCGTTCCGGTACTACGCGCAATTGACCCAGGTATGCGCGAGGTCGCGGCCACGCTAGGTGCCTCGCCTGGCCGCGTCCGTCGTGAGATCGATCTGCGCATTGGTGCTCGTGCATTGGCGACCGGCGTTGGTTTTGCCTTTGCGATCAGCCTTGGCGAGTTCGGTGCGACCTCGTTCGTTGGTCGCCGATCGGATCTGTTGACGGTGCCGCTCGCCATACAGCGGCTTCTTGCGACGCCGGGTGATCTTCTCCGAGGCCAGGCCATGGCACTATCGGTAATCCTGATGGTCGTCACCGCACTTGTTGTCTTCCTGAGCGATCGGCTACATCCGACCTCTGGTGGGATGTTGTGACGCTTGCGATCGAAGCTGTCACGGTTCGTTATGGCGAGACCATTGCCGTCGACCAGGTAACACTCACTGTGGCAACCGGCGAAGTGCTCGCGCTTGTTGGGCCAAGCGGTTGTGGCAAGTCGACCTTGTTGCGCACGATTGCTGGGCTGGTTCAGCCCGTCAGTGGTCAGATTGTTTGGCAAGGCCGTGATATCACCCAGGTCCCGACCCATCAGCGGGGTATCGGTCTGATGTTTCAGGACCATGCGCTATTTACGCATCGATCTGTGGCCGACAACATTGCGTTTGGTCTCAAGATGGCAGGGGCTAGTACGAGCCGACAGCACGAACGCACGCACGAGCTGCTTGAGATGGTTGGGCTTGCAGGTTTTGGAGGTCGCAGCGTCGAGGGACTGTCTGGCGGCGAAGCCCAGCGGGTTGCGTTGGCTCGAGCGTTGGCACCGGAGCCTGAGCTCCTCCTGCTTGACGAGCCTCTCGCGTCGCTGGACCGAGCCCGACGCATCGAGCTGAATGCTGAGCTCGCTCGTTTACTGCATGAGTTGCGTCAGACCTCGGTCTACGTCACCCATGACCAGGACGAAGCCTTCTCGGTTGCGGATCAGGTAGGCGTGATGCATGGAGGCCGCCTCCTGCGGAGTGGTTCGCCGGCCGAGGTATGGCGCGATCCACAGTCAGAACTCGTCGCTCGTTTTGTTGGGCACGAGGCAATCATTGAACGCGACGGCCAGCGGTTTGCGGTGCGCCCAGACGCGGTGGCTTTGGTCCCCCCAGGCGATCGACCGGCTGACGGGAGCTACGCAGGCACCGTGACGGCGTGCGCATTTCAAGGTGATCGGTATGGACTTCTCATCGAGGTAGACGGCCAACAGTGGCGGGTATTTAGCGCCGATCCGAGTGTTGTCGGGAGCCAGGTCAAACTCACACTGCGGCCCGACATGTTGTCGCCGCTCATCGGTTAGCGATGAGCTGTCGAAGGCGAGCGGGGTGTCGCTGTTCATCGTTTTGGCGAAGCGGAAACTCAGCAGCTGAGGTTTTGGGCGATGACGAGCAGCTAGACGAGTTCATCGACCTGGTTGGTGTCCATACGGTCGGCCACTCGGCCGGCCTCAACCCAAATGTTGCGTAGGTCCACGTCATCGGCGTAGGGGTTGTCTCGCCGGCTGTCGAAATGTACGGACAATTATACGAATGGGCTACTAGTATGGTTGGCAGATCCGCACGAAAGGACTCAACATGAGTTTGCACCTAGGCGACACCGTCCCCGACTTCACCGCTGATACCACCGACGGGGAGATCAGCTTCCATCAGTGGAAGGCAGGATCCTGGGCAGTCTTCTTCAGCCACCCAGCCGATTTTACTCCTGTCTGTACCACCGAACTCGGCCGCACCGCAGCGCTTCAGACGGAGTTTGCCAACCGCAATACCAAGGCCATGGCGTTATCTGTCGACCCGATCGAAGATCATCATGGTTGGGCCCCCGATATTGGTGAAGTGTCGGGCACCGCATTGAATTTCCCGATTGTGGCCGACCCGGATCGCACGGTCGCCGAGCTCTACGACATGATCCATCCCGGCGAAGGCGACACCTCTACGGTACGTTCGGTATTCGTCATCGACCCAGAAAACAAGCTTCGTCTGAGCCTGACGTACCCAAAGTCAGTCGGCCGCAACTTCGACGAAATCGTGCGGGTACTCGACGCACTGCAGGCCACAGATCGTGACCCCATCGCAACCCCTGCCGATTGGAAGCCGGGCGACCGCGTCATCGTGTCACCTGGAATGTCGACCGAAGATGCGATCGAACGTTTCGAAAATGTCGAAGTGGTAAAGCCGTATCTGCGTTTCGCCGACGCTCCATCAAGCTGAGCCGTTGCAGCTGGGCTCGCTAACGCTTGCTCATATTCCGGCGGGCACCAGCGGCGAGTAGTCGTTGGTATAGGCCTGCGGGAAGCCGAGAGGCTAGATCGAACACAACCGCGTCGGGCCCGATCAGGGCTCGGCGCCGGTTACGCGATACCGCTCGCAGGATCTGGTGGGCAGCCTTTTCGGGGGTGGTGCGAGCTAACTTGTCGAACTCGGTCCCGAACTCGGCCGGGTCATCACCGAAGGCGCTGGCGCTGTCGTCGATCCGTGCATTGCGCGCGATGTTTGTTTTGATGCCACCAGGATGGATGGTGGTGGCCGAAACCCCGCATTGTTGAATATCGAGTTCGATCCGCAATGCATCGGTGAAACCACGCACACCAAATTTTGCTGCGTTATACGCGGATTGGGTCGGGATGCTGACCAGACCGAACACGCTCGAGATGTTGACGACATGGCCTTGCCCGGTCGCACGTAGGTGGGGAAGAAATGCCTTGGTGCCGTGCACCACGCCCCAGAAGTTGATGTTCATGAGCCATTCGAAGTCGTCGTAGCTTGCACCTTCAACGGTGGCGCTCAGGTCGACGCCAGCATTATTGATGATTAGATGCACGTCGCCATGCTCGTCGGCTGCCTGGTCGGCCCAGGCAAACATGGCGTCCTTGTCGGCGACATCGAGGACGGTCGAAGTGACCTTGACGTCCAGCCCTTCACACAAGCTGACAGTCTCGGCCAGACCTACTTCATCGATATCGCTGAGCGCCAAGTGTGCGCCCCGACGGGCGAGTTCTTCGGCCAGGGCTCGACCAATCCCTGACCCGGCGCCGGTGATCGCTGCAACCTTGCCCCGAAAGCTCTTCATGGTGTGAGTCAGCTAGCTCGGAGTGGCATTTGAACCTGCTCGACAAATCGTAAGACATGGTCGGTGGTGAGGGGATTGCCGAAGTCCATCACGAAGTAGGTCACCCCGAGTTCGGCCTTGCGAGCGAGTTTCTCGAGCAACTCTTGAGCTTCGGCATCTGTTTCGGGCAGCGCGTTTTCGACGGTCTGGCAGATCTCGATAGCGGCGGGGTTACGCCCGGCATCGGATGCCGCGGTGTGCACAATGTCGACCTTGCGACGCCAATCATCTTCGGTGCCGCGAGCGAACCCGTTCCAGATGTCGGCATGGCGGCCAGCCAAAGGCAGACCGATCTGTTCGCCCGAAGCGCCGATACAGATCGGTGGTACGACCTCGGGAAGTGGTGGTGCCGAAGCGCCATCGATCGAGAAATGGGTGCCGGTGAACGATGGTTCGTCTTCGGTCCACATGAGTTTGCAGATCTGCAGCAATTCGTCGAGCTCAGTAAATCGCACCGAAGGTTTGGGGAAGTCGTAGCCGTAGGCGGCGTACTCGTCTTCCCGCCAGCCCGCTCCAATTCCCAGGATGAAACGGTTGCCTGACAACACTTGGAGTGTTGCCGCCATTTTTGCGGTGAGCGCTGGCGGACGGTAACCGTGACCCAACACATGGTGACACAACATCACGTCTGGGAACTTTGCCGCCATCCATGTCAGGGTCGTCCATGCTTCCATGAACGGGTCGGTTTTGGCATCGAAGCCGTAGAAGTGGTCGGCGATCCACAACGAGTCGAAGTGTTCAAGCGCAGTGGGCAAGATGTTGCGCTCTTGGAACATCACGATCGGCTTGTGATCGCTCCATTGATTACCGATCACCGGCGAGAGCCACCCAAATTTCATCGCATTTGTCATCCACCGAGACTAGCCGTCTGCCCTCTCGTCAGGCTTCGGGCGCCCTAACCATCATCACTCGAGGTCGAGAAGCCAGGACGTTTGACCCTGATGTTTTGTGGCGCTGGTCGACAGGATTGTTTTTGACCGTCGCACATCACTGTCGGCGAACGAACAGAGATGAAGGCTGATGACAAGAAGACTGGCTGCAGTTGTGGTCATCGTTGGGTTGGCGAACCTGTCGTGTTCCGCCACCGGGGGCGAGACGGTGATCATCGCCGACGCAGCGACCACGCCCACCGCAGTTGCCACGGATCAGGCGTCGGAACCAACACCGTCGGAACCAGCTACTGCGGTACCGACGGCAGTCCCCGAACCGACCGCCACGCCTGTGCCCGCGACGGAAGCTCCCGAGCGGCTCGTTGGGGGTGAAACGACCCGAGGCACGATCACTGATGCGGTCGAACCGGTGTTGTTCGAGTTCGTTGCCGAGGCCGGAGACACCTTCGCACTCACGGTTGAACCGCTCGACCAGGATCTTGATGTGGTCGTTGACGTGGTGGACAGCCGACGACAATCGATTTTTGGCGGTGACGTTGACGACTCGTTTTTCACCGAGTTTGTCGACGGGATAGTTGTCGAAGAGTCAGGCGTCTACACGGTGATCGTCTCGAGTTATGACGACAACATCGGCGATGTTGCTGTCACGGTCGACTTTGCAGTAGCAGTTGCCTTAGGTCAGCCAGTCAGGTTTGGCCAGGCCACGCCGATCGAGGTCACAGCCAGCGGCGTTGCCCAAATAACGTTTGTTGCTGACGAGGGCGAGTGGATCGATATCACGGTTGTACCGGTGGATGATCTCGATGTTGTGGTCGATGTCCGCAACAGCGATGGCGTGTCGTTTCTCGAGAACGGACCGGTCGATCGTTCCTTCGGTACCGAGCGGATACGAGTCCTCGAGATGCCCGCCGATGGGCTGTACTCGGTGGTCGTCAGCGGGTACGAGGGTGCGTCCGGCTTTGCCGAGGCGGTTGTTGAACGTTCGCTTGCAGGCTCCGGGACATTTCTGCGTGGCAGCGACGTGATTGACGACCCCGAAGAGCCGCAAGAGTTCCCATTCACTGCTTTCGCTGGCGACGTGGTGCGGCTGATTGTGCAACCCGACTCCCCAGACCACGACGTCGTCGTGTTGGTCATCGAGGCAGAGACCGGTGACGTGCTCTACGAGGTGGACGCAACCACTGGCCTCGAAGAGTTGGTGATTGAAGTGCCGCAAGACGGGGACTATTACTTCCAGGTATGGAGCTTCGACGATTCAGTGGGGAGCTTCGACTTCGTCCTGCTGGCTCCGGAAACAGCCGTGCTCGAACTGGCGTCTAACGATCAACTCATCGGTCGAACCGGGAATGCGACGTCGCTGCAGTACATAATCCAACCGCCCAACTCGGGAACACTAACCATCGCCGTCGACGCCATCGACGAGATGGAAGTGACCTTGGCGCTTTTTGATGCGGGAGAGGATCGAGTTATCGATGCGGAGGGCACGGACGACGGCCGTCAGATAGTCACCTACGAAGTGGCTGCCGATGTCATCTACGTCATCGATGTTGCCACCGGAATCGGCGGTGGCGCCTTCGAACTCGACATCACGGTGGAGTAGCCGTCAGTGGAGGTCGAGCATCACGATGTTGAGTCGGCCGCGGGTGACCTTGGCCGTGGCCTCACGGGGTTTGCCTTGCAGCCAGACCGTGACTTCGGGGTCGGCTTCGACGTTCTTCAGCCATTGTGAATCGCTGCGGACGGTGCTCACAGCAAGTTTGCCGCAGACACGGGATGCAAGCAGAGGAACTCGACGTTTCTTGCCTGACGTGCGACCGGTTGTTTCGAGCAGAATGGCACCACTGCCGACCGGTAACGGGTTGGCAATACCTGCCTTGACGGCTGGCTCGACGATCGAGTTAAGCAAACGAAAACCGGCCTGCGTCGCATCGGCGCGGGCTGTCTGGAGTTCAGTGCTGGTTTCCATGACCCGAGGCTACGCCAACGGGTGCTCGAGCGCTGAGCGACTGCGGTGTTTTCGTCATCCCCCCACAGCTTCGAGGTGGGCTGGCACATGTTTGTGCCATGGCGTACCGGCGTATTCGTCTTTCCAATCCAGGGTGGTGAGCTCGTTTGGTGGCACGCCAACAACGTCGCTATCACCTTCGGCCTCGGCGTAGAGACCCATGCCGTTGGGGATTGATATGTGGCCGTCTTGCATGGTGTCGTTCACCTCGACCGGAGCGACCGCTGAACCACCGGGGGTGGTGATGCGGATCTTGTCGCCGTTCACCACGCCAAGCGCATCGGCGTCGGCCGGGCTGAGCCGCAATGCTCCGTCGGGGTCCTTCTTACGCCAGGTCGAGTCGCGCATGACCGTGTTGGCCGTAAACGCTCGACGTTCGCCCGCCGACAAGATGAACGGGAAGTCTGCGCTGCGATGATCGACAGGCGCAAACGCGAGTGCGGCCAGATCGTCGAGTAGCTCGGGGATCTCGGCATGGACCTTGCCGTCGTCGGTCCGCACCATTGTCCAGCCTTGTTCATAGGTGTGTTTGGTGATCGTGACCCCATCGCGGCTTGTGATGATCGCGTTGAACAGCGCATCGCCCAGATCCTCGTCAGCGACATCTTCGAACCCCGCAGCCTTGACTGCGTCGGTGAATCGCATGGCGCATTGGTGGGCCGAGAACCACACCGGCGCTGCGTCGGCCATACCGTCAGGGAGTGTGTCGCCCAGGGTCAGATACATCACGATCGGACCTATCGCTGCCATTGCTGGGTTGGCCTTGCTGGTCTCGATGAGCGCAGCGCCGAACGGTTTGAGCCCGTCGTGAGCGGCGGCTCGGAGTTTGTCGATGATGTCGTCGTCGATCAGTCCGAGCTCGCGAGCGAGGCGGGCATGGATCTCGGCCTCGGGCAAGGTGCCCTCGAGCGGTTTGAACACCGGGGCTCGCACCGTGAAATGGTTCTCAGGAAATGAGGCGCCAAAGAAGGTGGCTTCGGACTTCTCGTACTGCGACGACGCCGGAAGCACGTAACTGGCTTCTCGGGCGGTCTCAGTCATAGCAACATCGATGACGACCGAGAAGTCGAGCGCCCGCATGGCTTCGCGCCATCGTGGACTCTCGGCGAGTGAGTGCACGGGGTTGGCGCTTTCGATGAACATGCCCCGCATGCGATCAGGATGGTCGGTCATGATCATGTCGGGTATCTCGTTGCACGGAACGAGGCCAGAGATAATGCGGCCGCCAGTGACAGGTGCCTTGGGTTCATTGCCGGTGGCGCCGTAGCTGAACATCGGTGCCAGGCCCGAGTGGGTGGTGGTGCCGCCGGGCACGTTGAAGCTGCCGACGAGGATCCAGATGAGCCGTTGGAGATAGGACACCAAGGTCGAGTGCGGCGCCATCTCGATGCCCAGGTCTTCATAGATCGACACGCCGCCCACGGCTTTGCCGATGCGACGGGCTGCCGCTCGAATCTGGGCCTCGTCGATCCCACAGCGGTGCGAGAAGTCAGCGATGTCGACGGTCGCGAGTTCCTGAAGAACCCGGTCAGTGCCGGTGGCATGTTCGGCCAGCCAGGCATGGTTCACCATGTCTTCTTGCACTAGTGCGCCCAGGAGCGCAGCGACACAGAACGCATCGGTGCCCGGTTTCACGGCAAGATGGAAGTCAGCCAGGTCGGCAGTTTCGCTACGTCGAGGATCGATCACGATCATCGATCGGCCGGGATCTTTGTTGATCTCCTTCAACACACGACGGGCTTCATTGAACCCGTGGCTGTGCCACGGGTTTTTGCCCAGGAAGATGGAGACCTCGGCATGATGGAAGTCGCCGTGGGTGTGGGCTCCGGTCAGGCGGCCTTCGACCCACGCCTCGCCGGTCTTCTCTTGTGCCAGTGCGTTTGAGCGCACGGTAATGCCGAGCGCCCGCCGGGTCGCCGAGCCGTACACCCCAACCAGGTGGTTGCCCTGTCCGCCACCGCCGTAGTACATGACCTTGTCTTTGCCATGGGTCTGACCGATTTCGGTGAAACCGGCAGCGACTTCGCGGATGGCTGTGTCCCAGTCGACGGCGGTATACGAGCCGTCGGGTTCGCGACGCATGGGGGACTGCAGCCGTTTCATACCGTTCTGATAGTGATTCAGCCGCAGTGCCTTTTCGCACGTATAACCGAGCGAGGCGACATGTGACTTGTTGCCTCGGACGCGCGTGATCTCACGTCCGTCAACCCGAAGCTCCACGCCACAGTTGGCCGAACACAAGATGCATACCGTCTTGTGCCACTCGTCAGGTGCTGGGGTCTCAGAGGAAGTCGTCGCCGTCATGTTGTGTCCTTTGCATGGTCGGGGGGTGATGGTCGGGGCCGTAACGCCAACCTAATTGTGTTGTGGGTGGATAGCCACAACGTGGAGGGGCAGCTTCTGTCGCCGGTGGAGGCCTCGTGCGGCTAGTAGGTTCCGTCGATGCTTCGTATTATGTCGCTGAACGTCGGGTCGTTGTTTGAACCGGACTGGGAGACTCGTCGCCACGAGGTCGTCGCCCAGATCCTGCAGGCCGATGCCGACGTTGTGTGTCTGCAAGAGTTGTGGCGCGAGAGCGCCGACGTTGGCATCACCGAATGGCTTGTCGAAGCACTCGGCCAGGCAGGTTTGCCGTATCACTTCATCTTTGGTGGCCATGGGTTCGGCGCGTTCGGTGAACAGAACCCCGACTTCCGGTTCGGTTCGGCAGTGTTGAGCCGATGGCCTATCGAAGATCAACATCTGTGGGCGCTGCCAACTGCTGAAGATCCCCACGATCCACTACCAGCGATGATGCCGTGGGAGTTGCTTCATGCCCGCACCGCCGGGCTCGACATCTTCACCACCCATCTGGCGCCAGCGCCTACACACGGTCGGCATCGCAAACTCCAGGTGCTCGAGATCGACAAGCTGATTCGCGAGATCCGGGCTGATCTCGACAGTTATGAGTGGGGCGGGCAACGGGTGCTGGTGCCTCCGATCCTGACCGGCGACTTCAACGCCGAACCCGACAGCGATGAGATCCGTTTCCTCAAAGGTTTCACGACCTTCAACGAACGCACCACCTTCTTCCAGGACGCATGGGCGGTCGCCGGTGACGATGGGCCGGGCTACACCAGCGACTGGCGGACCCATCCGCTGTCGGAGATGCTCAACATCCATCGCAAACGTATCGACTACATCTTCGTCGGCGATCCGTTCCGTCGTGCCGGGAACGTTGGCAGGGTGTTGGACTGTCGGGTGGTGGCAAACGAACCGATCACCGGTGTGCAGGCCAGCGATCACCGGGGCCTCATCGCTGAAATCACCTGGCCCACCCGTCCCGACTAGGCCAGACGTAACTTCTCGTTGGGAGGCACAGCACTAGTCTTGACAGATGTCTGACTGCGCCGCTCCTGTTGGCTTCTTCGATGATGGGTCGCCGTACCTGTCACATCCGTTGCTGACGGCGGAGCGCACCGCGGCCGAGATCGATGAGGTCGAGCGGTTGGTTGGTTCGGTATCGGGCCGGGTGCTCGATGTTGGGTGTGGGTTCGGTCGCCACAGTATTGAACTGGCATCTCGGGGCGCTGATGTGACGGGTATTGATCCGTCCTCGGCAATGATCACGGCGGCTCGTGAGCGGGCGGCTGAAGCAAAACAGTTTGCGGACTTCATCTGTATCGACGCGGCTGACCTGCGCGATGTCGCTCGGTATGACCTGGCGATCTGTCTGTTCACCACCTTTGGTCAGTTGGCCAAAGCCACCACCGATGATGCTCCCCACCTGGCGTTACTCCGACGGACGCGCCAAGCCCTGCGCCCCGGTAGGAAGTTGGTGATCGAAGTTCCCGATCGAGATCGAGCACTCGACGTTTTGGTCGACAGCGAACGGCTTGGGTCCACCGCCGTGACTCGCCGCTTCGATACCCGTACGTCGATCATGACCGAACGGTTTGAGCTGGACACCGGCGCCATCTATGTCCTGCGGTATCGCCTCTTCGATACCACCGAACTTGTTGACCTGGTGCACGACGCCGGCCTCGATGTTCAGCACGTGCTTCACCACGGACTGGTCCAGCCGCCACAGACCATGACTACCCTCGTTGCCGAACGTCCTGCATAAGCCGAGGTGGTCGACGTTGACGAGCTCGCCATGGTCGACGCTCACCACGTGTACGCCACGGCCCGAGCAGCGGCACGCGAACTTCTGTAGAGGTGCCAAGACTGTCGAGCAGGGGCGCGCCGAAGTCACCGCGGAGCCTCGGGTGCTGCGGTGTTCGGGTTCGTTGTTGTGTAGGGCGGCGGCTGGCGGTCGATGTAGGAGCTGACGTCTAGAAGATGTCGTTGTCTGTGGTGCCGATTTCCGTGTCAGGGTCGTCGTTGGTGTCGCTACTGCTGGACGGACGATGTTGCTGGCGCCTGGGGTTGCGGCGTGGTGGTGGGGTTTGGTTTCGCCACGGTGTGTGGCCGGTGGTGGCACCTTTGGCTTGGTTGTCGGGGCGGCATCCGGTTTGGGCGTTGTCGAATTGGGTTGGGCCGTGGTTGGCGACGGGGTCGACGTGGTCGATTTGGAGCCAGTGGTGGGGTGCGTCGCAGCCTTTTTGTTCGCAGTGGCCGCGTGATTGGATGAGTGCGGCGGTGCGCATCCAATCGGGGAAGATACGGGCGTTGACGGATACGTCGAGGACCCGGCTGTCGGCATCGAGGATGTAGCGGCGGAGGTTGACCGGGTTAGCGACACCGTTGCTGTTGATCAAACCGAGGGCGTGGACCGCGAGGAATGGGTGGATGGGTGTGCCGTCGATGAGTTCGCATCGCCTGTCGATGTCGGTGGGGTGAACTGGCACGGTGTCGGTTGGTTCGATGTCACCGTTGAGTGTGCCGAGTGCCCAGTCGAGCACCTTTTGCGACATGACGATGTTGCCGAGTGACACCGGGTAGGTTCCGTCTTCGCGAGCGAAACCTCGTGTCACCAATGTTGCGAGTGCAGCCATTTTGCGTTGTCCATCGGTGCGTTCGACACCGTTGGTCTTGTCGAGCCGGCGCAGTTTTTCGGCTTCGTGTTCCACTGCGGTGTTGATGGCTTGGGCGGTGACAGCGTCGCATTGGCCCTTGAGATCACCACGCCCGCCGCGGCCCTTACCGACACGAAAGAACGCTTTGTCGATCTGGTCGATGGGCTCTTTGCCATCGGGATCAATGTGAGCAAGCCAATAGTCACACGCCTGCACGAAACCGGGGAATGAACAGGTGGCTGCGGTGTCAACAAAGAACTGTTGATCGTGAACCAACGCGGTGTGGGTGTCGTAGGTGCCGTCGAGATGTTTACGTAGATAATCAACGTGGGCATCGGTCAACTCGTGACCATGGGCGGCCTCCAACACCGGAAAATCGCGCAACCATTTCGCACGTTTGACCTTGCGGTCAATAACAACCGCCTGGCTATTGGTGCGAGCAGCAACGTATTGACCCATCGTCCGATGACCTGACTCGACCGCAACATTGTTATTGGTGCACTGCAACCCGAGACGGGCCTGCAACGAAGAAACTCGATGACCGAGCTCAACCACTGTGCACATGGCATCGCCAAGCTCGGTGCGGTCGACGATGAAGTCCCGCCGCTGGTCGATGTCATCGAGCGCTTTGGCGATGTCGGTGAACAGGTCATTCACAGTGTCACTCTGCCCCATGAACATACATTAATCGAACATACGTTCGTAGTCAAATAGAATGTAAGAAAGCCATGATCTACCAGTCCGGGCACAACCAGCGGGGAAGCCTTGGACCCGTTCCGGAAGGTTGGGTTGCCAGCTGCATCGTCGGCCTCTCTGCGGAGATTGGTGCGTCCGTGGCGTTGCCCCTCAGCGATCCAAACCTTCTCGATGTTGGTCAGCTGTAATGCCCGCGCCCATACGGCGTCTTGGGCAGGTGATCAAACCTGGCTGGTATGTCGACTACGAAAATCCGAAACAGATGCGGTACCACGACGGCGCTGTATGGACCGACTATGTGCATGCCGATCGTAAGAATCTTCCTGGGGCGCCAGTCGCTCCTGCGGTGCAAGACGTTGTTGTTGGTGACACTGCCGTAAAGCAGGATGCGCCATGGGTGAAGTTGGCGGGTTTCGCGACGCTAGGGCTCTTTGTCGGCCTCGTGCTCGGGCTGTTCATGTTCAATGGCGTCGGAGCGATTACACCTACCACTGAAACCGCTGGCACGGTCGAACGCATCGACATCGAGATCACATCAAGCACCAACGCGACCAACCGTCGGACGTATGTGCTGTTGGGTACGACCTC